>CAIPBN010000596.1 GCA_903863315.1 uncultured Verrucomicrobiota bacterium
CAGCGCCACGGCGGAGACGTCAAGCGCACCGCCCAGGAGCTGGGCCTCAACCACTGGACCCTGCGCGACTGGATGCAGGCCGAGCGGGATAAAAATCAACCTCCACCCCCGGCCCTCACGCTGGCCGAGACCCAGGCCGAGAACGCCCGCTTGCGCGCCGAGCTGGCCCGCGTCACCGAACAGCGCGACATCCTAAAAAAATCCTTGGGCATCCTCTCTCATCCGTGAAAGACCGCCGCGCGCACATCCAGCAGCTGGCGCCCGAGCATCGGGTCACGATGCTCTGCGCCCTGCTGGGCGTGTCACGCAGCGCCTACTACGCCTGGCGCGAGGGCAAGAGCCCGCGCCAGAAAGAGGATGCCCGTCTGAGCCAGGCACTGGAGGCCGTGTTCATCGAGCAGCGCCGCACCTACGGGCGCGCGCGCCTGACGCACGAACTGCGGGCGCGCGGTCACGCCTGCGGTGAGCGCCGCGTGGGCCGCCTGATGCGGGCCAAAAATCTCCAAGCCCGGCCGCGCCGACGCTTTCGTCCGCAGACCACCGACAGTCGGCACGACGGTCTCATGGCTCCCAACGGCTTGGCCCAGCGATCGGCGCCGCCGGCCCGGCCCAATGAAGTCTGGGTCACCGACTTCACCTATATCCCGACGGGCGAAGGCTGGCTGTTCCTGGCGGTGGTTTTGGATCTCTACAGCCGGCGGGTCGTGGGCTGGGCCTTTGGCCCCGCGTTGACGACGGCCCTGGCGCGGGCCGCCCTCCAGATGGCCGTGAGCCACCGACGGCCCGAGGCGGGCTTGTTGCACCACAGCGATCGGGGCTGCCAATACGCCAGCGCCGACTACCGCGCCCTGCTGGCGGCGCACGGCCTGGAGGCCAGCATGAGCCGCCAGGGCAATCCCTACGACAACGCGGCGATGGAGAGCTTCTATGCCACGCTGAAGATCGAATGCCTGCACCGGCAGAAGCTGGCGACCAAGGCGCAGGCGCAGGCCGTGACGTTTGATTATATCGAAACCTTTTACAACCGGGAGCGGCTCCACAGCGCCCTGGGCTACAAGAGTCCTGTGGACTTCGAACAACAACTCAACTAAACCAGCCGTGTCACGCTACCCAACCCTGTCCGCCTTTCCGATACAGGCTCACGGATGAGGGGTGGGGCCGCCAACGCCGACGCACGCAACCCCTCACCCCGGCCCTCTCCCCTCATCCGATGAAGGGAGAGGGAGAAGAGGCGCGTCGAGGTGCGATTGCAGACAGCCATGCTCAACTTCTACTTGTAGGCCGACACCGGTTTCGGGACCACGCCGATGTCTTTGTAGTTGAAGCCACTCCTGAGCGGCTTGTAGGTGCCGACGATGTCAACGCTGCGGGTGGGAGTGATGGCGGATTCCATACCCAGGCCCCAGTAGGCAGCGTTGATGATGAGGCGGCGCAGGCCGGGGTTTTCGAGGTCGGTGCCGCTGCCCATGGTGGATTGAAAAACGCGGGCGCTCTTGCCTTCGCTGGTCTGCCAGTGCTTGAACCATGCCACGGGGAGCGGCTCCAGTTTCAGATTCGGCGGATCGTCAGGCTTCCGGCCCATGAGGGGCTGGCCCCAGACCAGCGCGGTGCAGTTCGTCGGCAGGCTGGTTCCCTCCTTGTAGGTCCGGTAAACGTCGGAGTTGCCCCAGATGTCGCTCACACCTCGGAGGATGGGATGCTCCTTCTGCTCCGGAACAATGGTGCCGCGCGTGGAGTCGGCCTGCCATCGGCCGTGATGGCCCATGAAACTTCCGCCCAGCACATCCTCGCCCCAGCGGACCTGCTTGCCATTGATCTTGTAGGGCAACGCGGCGTGGAAGCCGTGGTTGCCAGTCCGGAGGGAGATGATGGGTTTGCCGGAATCGACATACTTCACGATGAGTTCGCGCTCCGCCATCGGAAGCGTCAGCAGGCGAGGGAAGAAGATGACCAGGTCGGCCTTTGCGAGCTGCTCCAAGCCGGGGATGTGGTGCTCTTTGAACTCTTTCCCCTTCTCGGGGTAAACCGGCATCGTCGGATCGACTTCCCCCTTGTCGTTCACGGCGAAGAGCACGGTGCAATCAAAGCCATGATGCGTGCTAAGAATCTTCGCCATCATCGGCATGGACTGCTCGCTGCGATACTCCTGGTCAGCGGCGATCAGGACGATGCGCTTGCCCTTGCCGGGGCCGCCGCCGCCGGGGTAGGTCAGCCACTGCTCGGCGTCAGCGGCGTGGGCCAAACCGCCGGACAAGGTGAGGGCGATGGAACAGAGGAGGAGGTGAAGTAGCTTGGGCATGTGCGGGCTTGGCGTGGCGGCCTAGTTCTTCGGAATCTCGTTCACCGTGTAGTAGGCCTTCGTGTGGAGCAGACGCTGGCCGTCCGGGGCGGTGATTTTGGCGAGGTCGAAGTCGTGGATGTGGTCTTCCGTGATGCTCTCCAGATAGACCATCACCGAAAGTCCATCGGCGGCGGGGACGGCCCGGGTCACGCGCGCGGTCGTCTGGTCCACCTCGGGACTGCCATAGGCGCCGTGGTAGATGTGGGTGTAGGTGGTGATGGTGTAAGACTCGACCTTGGCGGCAACCTGCCTGTCCACGGGCTTGGTGAAGGTGATGAGGAAGCCGTCCTTCTTGATGTTGACCTCCTTGATCTCAAAAGGCACGACGCCGTTCCAGTCAATGCGCTGGAGGGCGAACGGCTCAGTCCCGCGCACGGGCCACTGGCGGCTCGTGGTGAATCCGCCAGTGATGAGCTGGCCCTTGGGCGAGAACTCCACGTTCATGATCCCCGTGGCCAGGCCTTCGCGGAACGGATAACACGCGCCCTGCCACACGCCGTTGATCTGCTCGGTGGTCGCGCGCATGACGAGGCTGAGGCTGTAATCGCCGAGGAAGAGTTGGTTCTCGAAGGGGCCGAACTTGCCGCCCGTGTTGTTGAGGCGGAAACCGGAAATCGAGCGGCCCATCTTGATGTAGGGAAATTTGATGACCGGCGGCACGAGCTCCTTGATGCGCTTCTTCTCCACGCCCATGCGTGAGTTCGTGTTGGGCTTCAGCTCAGGCGCTTTCACGCCGGGCGCGAAGGGATACCAGTTGTAACTCGCGGGATGGCCGAGGAAGCCGCCCTCCTTGAGGTGCTTCAGCGAACAGCAGCCGTTCCACGGCCCCTGGCTCTCGATGGCGAACATCGCGCCCTGCGCGTTTGCGCCCACGCCGCCCGGGCTGCGCAGTCCGCTGCACACGGGAATCATCTTTCCGGTCGGCGTCACCTTCACCGCCCAGCCGCGGAAGAGATTGTGCGACTCATACGAACCGCTCAGGCCCAGCGCCACCCAGATGTTGCCCTCGCGGTCGGGCTTGGACCCGAAGGCGAACTCGTGCCCCTCGGCGTAGCCCCAGTTGCTCGTGAGCGTGTCGTAACGGTCGGCGACGCCATCGCCATCAGTGTCTGAAATGCGTGTGACCTCGCCCCAAGTCGTGGCCGTCATCGCGCCGTCCC
>CAIPBN010000597.1 GCA_903863315.1 uncultured Verrucomicrobiota bacterium
CTTCCACTCAAGACGGACCAAACCCTCGTGGAGCTGAAATGGCGCGGAGTCGCCGACCTGACGAAACTGGCGGGCCAGCCGGTGCGGCTGCAGTTCCACCTCACCAACGGCTCGCTCTATTCCTTTTGGATAAGCCCGGACGCCAACGGATCCAGCCGGGGCTACATCGCCGCTGGTGGACCGGGTTTTACCAACAACGTGGACACCGTCGGAGCGGCTGCTCTTGCAGCCGCGCGCAACCTGCCGGCCAGCTCAGGCCCGCAGGCCAAGTGAGCGCCGGGTAACTCACTCGAACCGGATGGCGACCTTGGGGAGCAGCTCCTGAATGCTGGTTTGCAGCTCCTTGGGATAAGGCGGGACCAGCCGCATGGACTTCAGGAAGGCAAATTGCTTGAGCTGGGAGAGGCGCTCCGGCGGCAGCGGCAGGCTGCCCAGCTCAAGGTGATCGAGATGCGTCATGCCGGCGATGGTTTTAAGCTCGGCGTCCGTGAGCTTCTTGCAGTTCGTCAGGGTCAGGCGCTTGAGCGTCTTGATCTCCGCGAGGATTTCGATACTGCCCTCGGATTCTACGCCTTCACCGAGCTGGAAGTATTCGAGCGGGAGCTTCAGCAGATGCCGGAGCGACGCGGAGGTTGCCATGGTGGAACCCACTTCCAAGCCCTTCAGGTTTTTAAGCTTGGCCAGATGCACGGCCCCCGCATCGGTGAACTTGGCATGGGCGAGGCTGAGGGTCTCGTAATTGGGGAAGCGCTCGCAGAGATGCTTCAGCCCTTCGTCATCAATCTGGCTGCCCCGAAAGCTGGAACTCTTGAGCCGGGTCCAGCCTTGGAAATCCTTGAACGGCTTGCCGGTCACCTTGGTGCCGATGTAGGCGAAGCGTTCCAACTGCTTGAGGCCCGCCAGATGCGCGAGGCCCACGTCGTTGAGCTTCGATTGGTTGATGATGTCGAGGCGGGTAAGCGAGGTCAGCTTGGCGAGCGGAATGAGCCAGTCGTTCTCAGCGGTGGTGTTGAGAATGGTGAGGGCCTCCAGATCGCTGATGTGACTGAGATGCTCGTAGAAGTCCTGGTTGAAGGGATCGCTCTCGCGCTTGCCCTTCACCCCGAGCGAAGCGGTGCCGAGGTTGACCATCTTCAACGTGTCAAAGATCGCCGCGTCGGCTCCGAGCGCCTGCTTGAGGTCGGCCGGCGTGGTGTTGGTCTTCGTGTAAGAGCCGGGCGACTTGTCCAGCATGGCGACAACGAAATCGACGTGCGGCTTCTTCGCAGCGGCCGCAAGGATGGCCGCCGAGTGGGCTTGCAGCGCGCGCTTGGCGGCAGGAGCCGCCGTGGCCGCAATCACCGCCTGCACATCCGCCGCGCTTTTCACCTGATCCAGCGGCGTGGCCGCAAAAGCCGGCGTGCCGCTGCGGACGGCGAGTTGCAGCAGCAATGCGAGCAGACAGGACCGGGAAATAGGGCGAGGCAGGGACATAGTCAGTTGGTTTGGCAAAACGATCACGAGCGCCAGCCGGGGCTTGATGCCCCTGCCCGGGCGCAGGGCGGCAGCATAGTGGGGCCATCCGGGGTTTCAATGGCGCAGTCAGTGTGGGAGCACCGGACGCACAGCTTGCCCCGAAGCCGAGCGGGCGGGAACCCTGGCGATAGACAGCACCGGCCTATGGCCGGACGTGCCGCAAGCGTCTTCGCTTGCCCGGGAAGCCATGACCGGAGGCATGGCAGACGCACGCGCTTGTCGGCACCGCTGGCTGGAGGAGTCAGTGGTGCTGATGGTTTGTTCACGGTGCTTTCGCCGCCTAAACCACCTAATGCTGTCCGCCAAAACGATAGAGGCTCACGGCGGACTATTTCAGCTCCTTGATGCGCAGGTTGTGGAAGCGGACTTCTTTCCAGGGCCAGTGGGCTTGTAGGCCGATGCCACCGGTGTTGGGAAACTTGGGGTCGGCTTGCTGGACGGGGTAGTGATCCACGGCGATGCGGCCGTTGAGCCAGGTGGTAACGATGTTGTTCTCGACGCGCACTTCGAGGTAGTTCCAATGGCCCTGAGGGTTGTCCATGCGCACCTCGGGGCGGACGACTTTGCCCAAATCCTGGAGGTTCTTTTTCGCCGGGACATAGGCGTGGTTCAAACCCCAGAGCCCGCTGCCCCACTTGTGCTCCCAGATGTCCGCCTGCCAGGGGTGGACGCCGCGCAGGTAGATGCCGCTGTTGATGTCCTTGGGATCAGGATCGGCAAAGAGGAACTCCACGCGGAGGTGATAACTGGCGAAGTTCTTCCGCTTCGTGACGATGCTGGGGCCCGGGCCTTTGAAGGTCCACAGCCGGCCCTCAGTGGTCCAGTGCTGCTCCAACGGGCCTTTGCCGCCAAAGCCGGGATAGACCTCCCACTCGGCCATGTTCATGAGACTGCTGAAACCGGTCTCGCTCAGGCGGATGTTGCGCAGATGAAACGGCCCGCGATAAACACGGAAACCGATATAACCACGACGGGGGATGTGATCCGTGCAAGTCCACGCCTCTTTGCCATTGCAGGTGAGGCTGTAGCGCGAACCGGAGACGACGATGCGCCAGGTGTTCCATTCGCCCGCCGGCTTTTGCAGCTCGGGCACGGGCTTGCGGGCGTTACCACCGCCGCCGATCATGCCCTTGGCACCCGCATTGTAATCGCCCTCGCCGCGATCCGTCTCCTGCGGGCCGCCGACGAGGGTCTTGGTCAGGCGGATGGGATCAAAGCGAACCAACCGGTCGCCGTGAATGAAGAGATCAGCGTCGTAGCCATCGTTCTCGGCCATCCAGTCGAACTCCAGCTCGAAGTCGCCGTAATCCCACTGCGAGGCGAGCATCGCGTTCCCGTCGCCCAGGCCGATGATGACCCCGTTCTCGATCTTCCATGCCGCCGGTGGCTGCTTGGGCATGACCGCGCTTTCGCTAACCCGCCATCCGGTGAGATCGCGGCGGTTGAACAGCGGAACAAACTCGCTGGAGGCGGTTGCGCCCGGCCTCACCCCGCCCTCGGCGGCGAATGCTGAAGTCAGGGGCAAAGCGATGGCCAAGGTAAGGGACGCGGCCAGCGCATTGATTCTGCGGAGTTGGTGACATCGGGGCGGGACGGACAACAAGTTCATAAATGCTGGGGTCTAGACGTGATCACTTGGTTCGAAATTCCTCTCAACCAGCGCCTGAAGGAATCGCGCCAGCGGCTTGGATTGCGGTGGCTCTCCACTGCTTTTCCCGGCACTCGACCACCTCCACGCCCGGTGGAGCGCGCAGCGGGCTGGCGCGCTTGAAAAGCGCCCCGTGCCTTGGCAACTTCCGCCCATGAACCCCGACCTCGACCGCCTCCGCGCCGTCGCGCGGAAAGAACCCGCCATCGGCGCGCTCCTGGACCTCCTGCGGCGCGGACGCGTGCGCGGCAACCACACCGTCCTCCGTCCGCTCGCCGCCCGCTTCGGCGAGGACACCGGTGACAACACCCGCTTCGAGACCCTCGTCACCGCCTGCCGGCTGTTGGAGAACTGCGGCATGGGCCAGCTCCTCCAACCCACGCGCGCCCACCGCGCCCGCTTCGTCTGGGCCGTCCACCCGCACGTCCTGCGCGATGGCCTGGCCAGCGACGCCATCGTCCTCCAGCCCCACCACTGCCTCCACGGCACCCCGGCGAATGCCGCCGCCCCCGCGCCGCCCCGCGAGGGCTGGCAGCGCCACTCCTTCCCCCTGCGCCCCGACGCCCCCGTGACCTTGGAACTCCCCGCCGACCTCTCGGAGCATGAAGCCAAGCGCCTGGGCCACTTCCTCCTCGCCATCGCCACCAGCAAGTAATCCGGGCCGGAAATTCAGTTGTCTTAATGGCCTGTCAGGTGAACAGGACGGCCTTAACTGTTAAGATTATGGACTGGAGAGTTACCATAATGGCGTGACCAGTTATGCGAACGACACGACAAGTAACACTAAGAGCACTGTAAGTCGCGTTTGTGGCATGAAACCCAACGTGCAAAACGAAAAGCCCGGCTGTCCAAGGC
>CAIPBN010000598.1 GCA_903863315.1 uncultured Verrucomicrobiota bacterium
CGTAGACGACTTCCATCGCGCAGCCCACGCCGCCGGAAACGGACGACTGGCCAGCGAAGGCTTTGTCCGCCAGGCGGAACGCGCTCTCGGGATACGGAATCCAGACGTTGTCGAAGCTGTTCGAGTATTTTGGCTCGGGGAAATAGAAGCTGTGCGGGGCCTTGTGGCCGACCATCAGAAGCCAAGGTTTGCCGCCGTGGTCGCGCTTGAGCCAGTCCTCGGCAAGCTGCGTGACGACGTGGGTGTAGTAGCCGGGGATGACCTTGCTGCCCTGGCCGTTCTGGTTCCATTCGGTGTCGTAGTATTTGCCCTGGCCCTTGTGCGTGGCGAACCAGTTGAAGCCGGGGCGCGGCTGGTCGTTGTTCTCGCCCATGTGCCACTTGCCGAAGTAGGCGGTGTCGTAGCCTGCGCTCTGGAGCTGCATCGGAAAGCTGCGGAAGTTGGCGGGATACTCCGTGAAGTTGTTCTGCACGCCGTGAGTGTGCGCGTAAACGCCGCTGAGGATGCTCGCTCGGCTGGGGGAGCAGAGCGATGTGGTGCAGAAGGTGTTCTTGAAATACACGCCCTCCTTGCCCAGCCGGTCGATGTTCGGCGTCTGCAAATGCGGGTTGCCCGCGAGGCTCAATGCGTCCCAGCGCTGATCGTCGGTAAGAATGAACAGGACGTTCGGACGCTTCGACGCGGCACTGGCTGCGACCACCGAGGCCGACAACAAGGACAGGGACAGCAGGCGGATGAACTTGAGCATGGTGCGAGTGTGCGGGGAAAAACGGGCGGGTTCAACCGGCAAGCTGTGCCTAAAGCAGGTCCGAGTTGACTCAGATTCGTGGTTACCCAAGCCCCGAACATGAGTCTGTCTGCCAAACGCGAGGCCCTGGCCCGCATCCACGGCCGCTACCAGCGCGCCGGTCGGCCCCACAAGTCGCGCATCCTCGATGAGTTTTGCGCCATCTGCGACTGCTGAATCGGCCCCTGAGCACCGCGCCGCCCAGCCGCTCCGGTCCCAAGCGCACCTACGGACCGCGCAGGTGCAGCCCGCGTGCTGGCCGCGTCCACTGACTTCTCTGGTAGGGGCCAGTCTGCCGGGTAAGCAGGCCCCCCGGCGGCGGGTTTGTCTCTGCCTGTCTGCAAGCCTGCCGGGCCAAGATATTTGGTTGTGCGACGCACGAGTCATCGTAAGATGTCCCCGGACGAGAGAAGCAAATCCGCAACCCTCTCCTCCGGACACAGGCTGGGATGCACGGGCGGCCGGGATGGCCGCCTGTTCGTTTTCCGGCGAGTTAATCCTCCCGCGTATCGTTTGCGCCCGACTGTGTGCCGCCAACGCCCGACTGCAAATGCAACGCACCAAATCATCAGCGCCCGCCGGGAATCGCCCGGCCAACGACAACGCCCGCCTGCTCGCCCGCGCGGAGACGCGCCGAGTGTTCGACGCGCTAGAGGATTTCTTCGCCACCACATTGACCAGCCAGGAGCCCGAGTCTGCGGCGCTCTTCCTCGAAAAGATTGTTTCCCGCCTCCGCGAAGCCGGCCTCGAAGTGCCGCACACGGTTCAGACGCCCTACGTCAACACCATCCCGATCGAGGACCAGCCTGCGTATCCCGGCGATTGGCAGATGGAGGTCAAAATCAAGAACCTCATCCGCTGGAACGCCATGGCCATGGTCGTGCGCGCCAACTCGCACACTAACGTCGGCGGCCACATCTCCTCCTTCGCATCGAGCGCGACGCTGTATGACGTGGCGTTCAACAATTTCTTCCGGGGTCGCCACGGGGAGTTCAACGGTGACTTGGTTTACTTCCAAGGCCATGCGTCGCCGGGCATTTACGCGCGGGCGTTTCTGGAGCGGCGTTTGGATGAGAAGCAGTTGGACAACTTCCGCCAGGAACTCGCCGAGGGCGGCGGGCTTTCGTCGTATCCGCATCCGTATTTGATGCCGGACTTCTGGCAGTTCCCGACCGTCTCGATGGGGCTCGGCCCCATTGGCTCCATCTACCAGGCACGATTCAACCGCTAC
>CAIPBN010000599.1 GCA_903863315.1 uncultured Verrucomicrobiota bacterium
CTGGAGCAGTTTGGCGTGCGCCACGAGGACCCCGACATGCGCAATGTCACCTACCGCCAGTCTGATGGCCGTTTCTGCATCATTGATTTTGAGTTCGCCACGATTCTGCCCGGGTTTGAATAGTTCCGCCGCACATGGACAAAGCCAAGCACACCTCACCGGCCACAGCGTTGAAATGGTTTGGATGGACGGATCGGGGCAAGGTCCGCAAGAACAACGAGGACTCCTTCCTGGGTCTGCGCTTCGATGCGCGGGAGGTTTATCATCTGGGCAAGTTCGGCGAAGCGCCCACGAGCAACATGGACTTCGCCTTCGCGGTGAGTGACGGGATGGGCGGGGCGATGGCCGGCGAACTGGCCAGCCGCATCGCCGTCGAGAAAATCACCAAGCTCCTGCCGCGTTCCTTCCAGCAGGCAGCGCAAGGGCTGGAGAGCGGACGGGCCGACGTGCTGGGCGAGTTGTTCACGCAGATTCATCGGGCGCTGGTTTACGTGGGCAATGCCTACGACGAGTGCGCCGGAATGGAGACCACCTTGAGCCTGTGCTGGTTCACGCCAGGATGGATGCACTATGGCCACATCGGGGACAGCCGCATCTACTATTTGCCGGCCCGGGGCGGGGAAATCCGTCAGTTGAGCGCGGACGACACGCACGTCGGCTGGCTGTTTCGTCAGGGGCAAATCAACGAGCGGGAAGCCCGCACGCATCCCCGCCGCAACGTGCTCCAGAAGGCCCTGGGCGGCGGCAATCAGTTCGTGGATCCGCAAGTGGGCTCCGTGTCCTGCGAGTCGGGGGACATGTTTCTGATCTGCTCCGATGGCCTGACGGAAGGACTCTACAACCACCACCTGCTGGACATTCTACGCCCCACGCCGCCGGCTGTTCGTGCGCCCAACCCCGCGCAGCACTTGGTGACCGAGGCGGTGAAGAACGACGGGCGCGACAACACCACGGCGCTCGTGATTCAGGCGGTGTGAGATTAGACCTTACGCAGGAGTGAACTTCATTATCGGATAGTCCGCGTCCATGTTTGGTCTGCCTCAGAGTGATTTCTGTGGAAATACGCAGGCAGGGGGTGCGGCGATTTTTTGCGGTGGAGGACTGGAAAATCCGAAAATTAGATACTGATGAAAAGGATGTTGACACCTTATGACTCGGTTTCGTATCTCAATAGCCATTAACCAATGAGCTTTCCGTGGGGACATAGGATGGATCGATCTGCGAATCGGAGATGTCGTGCCGCACTTTGCCGGAACGATTTTTCGGGTCTGCCTTCCGATTCGGCGAGTTCCCCCAGCCACTCAGGGATGTCCGGGAGCCGCCCAAGCAACTGCCTTGGCGAGTTCAGCAACTCGCTCCGGCCTGCGGCGAGGTGCTTGCACCGTTCAGGCACTTGCCCCCGCCATTCGGGGAGCTGCCTCCCCCACCCGGCGGCTTGCCTGCGCCGCTCAGGCAAACTCCCGGACGGCTCAGGCAACCTCAAAAACCGCCCGGGCAACCCCTTGAGGCATCCGGCGAACTCCCTTTCTGATGTCTGCAACCCATTAACCCTCAACACGTTAATAACATCATGGCCAAACAGAACTGGTTCCCCAAGAAGGAGTCCGCCCGCCGCACCCTCCTCAACACCCTCGCTGACAAACTCCCCGGTGCGTATGCCACCAAATACGGCATTACCGCTGACGAATTGACCACGCTCGGCAACTTCCGCCTCTGGTTCAAC
>CAIPBN010000600.1 GCA_903863315.1 uncultured Verrucomicrobiota bacterium
ACCATTCCCCCTCATGGTGGTAACGGCCCGCATCCGACCAGACCCGCAGCAGGCGGTCATGCGCCGGCGTGAACACGAAGCCCGCACGACCTTGCAGCGCATGGGAGCACGCCGCGAAATGATGTTCCGTGCCGGGGTTGCGAGTGGTTTCGTGGTGGAAATTGCGATCCTCGATGTCGAGCCGCACCGTGAGGCCCACGGTGAATTCAGCGGGCAGGTCACGGCCCAGCGCCGGCGCGCGGCGGGGCCGCGAAAAACGCAGGATGGTCGTGTTGCGGCCCGGCACCATGTCCACGGCGAGATGAATCTCCGCGCTGCGGCCATCACCGGCGTTGGCCACAAACTGCCACACGGCGGGCGGTCCCGGACTGAAGGCCACGAGATTGTCGGCGTTCAGCGGGGTGATGAAGCCGTCGGCATTCACCCAGGCCCGCACGCGTTTCGCGAACACATGCCGGTCCACCGGCAGGCTGGCGTGGAGGTTGGCCCCCAGCACGCAGTCATACTTGGAGCGCACCGCGCCGAGATCCACGGCCAGGCGTGCCATGGCCCCGGCCCCGTTGGTCAGCAGGGCGATGCCTGTTGCCGGGTGCAGTTGATTGGGCAAAGCCATGAGCGGTTCGACCGGCAGAAAGCGAACAATTCCCGTGCAGCTCGTGGTGGAATCATGACGCCGATCCAAGGCCAGCTCGGCGTCGCCAACGCCCGCACCGGGCGCAAAGCATGCCACATGGCCACCGGTCACCGGGATGGAATCCGCATGCCGGGCGGATTCTGATTTGTCCGCGCCGCCGCTGCGCAGGGAGGCCCGGAACGGTGCCGTGTCCCGCACCAGCAGCCAATGCCCCGGCGGCACGAGCAGGACACGGCGCGTGTCGGCGAGGGTCCACTCAACGACTGCGGAATACTGCTCCGTCACATGCCCTGCTCCACCGCGCAGCGCGGCAGCGAGCACCGCGGCCGGGTTGGCGGCCACTTGCTGGGCCAGCGCCCGCCAGTTGATCGCGCCGAGCTCCTCGATGGGCCTGACTTGGGCCAGCGCCGCGAGACCGAAGGCCGCTTGGGCGCGCGCAGACCGGTAGGCTTCGCCGTGCAAGCCAAGCGGCTCCGCAGTGGCACTCAAGCAATGCGCCGCTCCTGGCGACAGGGTGAAGGTGATCTTGCCGTCGTGGAACTCATGCCGGGGCAGCATCCCCGTGGTTGCCACCAGCAAGTCATGCCGCAGCTCGTCTGCGGGATGGTCCAACGTCAGCCGATGCTCGCGCTCCGGGTCGAGGTTCACCAGCACCAGCACGGAATCCAGTCCCTCTTCAGAAACCCGCCGCAGCGCGTAAATAAAGGAGTCTGACGGACTGACCCGGTGCAGCCGCGCGCCGTCGAAAAACGCCGGATGCTCCGCCAGCAGGGCATTCAGCCGGCCGAGTTCAGGCACGATGTTCTGCACGTTGCCCCACGCCAGCGCGCGGCAGGAATGCACGTTGATCTTCTCGGCGCACAACCATTCCACGCCGCAGGTGAAGCCAAACCCGCCGTTCACGCTGCTCAATGCCGAAAGCTGATTCCGCAGCAGCGCCCAAACGCGACCCCGCTTGGCCAGCCGGTCGTTGTCATGGGTCTCGCTGTAATGCACCAACGTGCCCACCCGGTGGCTCTGCCGATGCGCATGGTCGAGATAGCCCGCCACCTGATGGGAGCCAAACTCTTGAAACAGCTCCGAATAAGCCCATTGCATCCCGCCCTCGGTCAGCAGCGTCTCCGTGTCATTCCATCCCCCGCCCAGCCCCTCCAGCAGGAACAACGCGTCGGGAAACTCCTCGCGCACCCGCGCGATGATGTGCTGCCACGCCGGAGCCGGAACCTTGTAGCCGGCGTCACAGCGGAATCCATCCACCCCCCGGCGACACCACGTAAGAAACGACTCCGCGAGATATTCCCACAATGCCGGATCACGCTGCGCCAGCTCCACCAAATCCTCCCACACCGTGCCCCACGCCCCCGGGCTCTCAAACCGGCCATCTGCCGCGTGCCGCACGAACCACTCCGGATGATTCTCCTGCAACCAGGACCCCCACCCCGTGTGATTGATGACAATGTCCAGAAACACCCGCCCGCTGCGGGCATGCACCGCGGAAGTCAGTTCCTCAAACTGCTCCACCCCCGTTGTGCGCTGGTCGAACTCCACCAGCGCCGGGTCGATCGACGTCATGTCCTCCGCCGCATACGGACTGCCAAAACGGCCGAACCGCGCATAGGTCGTCGGCGTGGGGCTCACCGGCAGCAGATGCAGAATCCGGCAACCCAACCCCTCCATGATGTGCGGCAACTGCCGCGCCACATCCCGCAACTTCCCCGAGGGCGGAATCACCGTGTAGCCCAGCCGGTCCAGCTCGTTCATCTGCGCCTCCCGCGCCGGGTCAGCCGTCGCAACGAGCGCCCTCGTCTCGCCAAACATCCGGGCAAACGCGCAGTAAATCGTGTTCGCCGAGCGATAAAAATCGGGATGAACACTCACGCCAAAATCATCCCCGGACGGCCAGTGCTGGAACCCTTGCGGATCCAACGCATACGGCTTGGCCTTGAACCAGCCCACCTCCGTCAGCGGCAGGGTGAGCTGCCACTCTCCGTCCACCCAGCGCATCGGGATGTCCCGCCAGGACGCCCCGGCCAGCGGCACCTTGTGAAATTTCGACTGGATGATCTCCTGCCGGATCATCGCCGCCCGGCCCAGATTGGTGCGTAACCGGGCCGTCCAGCCCGCCGCCGCCCACTCCCGCGCATGCGGATGCGTCAGCGTGAAGACCAAGTGATCCCCGACGAATTGGACGCGCCGTTCCCCCGCGCCCGGTGTCATGTGTGGCCGTTCCATCGCGCGCGAGAATGTGGGCGCGTCCCCCCAAACTCAAGAAATCGGTTCGACTATGCCCGCCGATGACTTCGGCTCACGACCAACCAACATCGCGCCCCGCCACGCGGCGTCCATGGGGTCAGCGTAAGCACACGCCCCGGTCCTGGCAGCGAGCCCTGCGCCCCCGTTGACTTCTGGATAAATGACACCGAAGGATGCGGAGCAGGCAGGGGTGCATGACGCCGGTGTTTCGTTGTTTTTCAGAGCTTACCGTGGCTGTCAATTCTTCCGGGTGGGAGCTCGCCC
>CAIPBN010000601.1 GCA_903863315.1 uncultured Verrucomicrobiota bacterium
GATCTACATCAGTCGCTACGGGGCGAGCACGGGGGACGTGACCATCAATTTCGCCACCTCAAATCTGACCGCGGTGGCCGGCGTGGATTATGTGGCGACGAACGGCACGCTCACGTTCAGTCCGACCGAGCTGGTGAAGTTCTTCCGCGTGGAGCCCATCGACAATCCCACCATCCAGCCCAACCGCACCTTCACCGTGCACATCAGCAATCCGGGCGGGGGCGTGACGCTCGACACCCAGGCGATGGCGACTGTGACCATCGTGGACAATGACGACCCGGCGCGGGTGGGAGCCTGGGGTGCGCCCATCGACATGCCGGTCAACCCTTACCCAGTGGTCCCCATCCACTTGAACCTGCTGCCCAACGGCAAGTTGTTGTTGTGGGATCGCGGGGCTCCGTTCGACACGGCGTTTGGCGGCACCGATGGTTATCCCTACGTTTGGGATGTCGCCGCCGGGACGTTCACCCGCACCCCGTTTCAGGGTTATGATCTCTTCTGCTCCGGGCATGTGCTGATGACGGATGGACGGCTGTTCGCTCCGGGCGGCCACATTGCGGATGGAGTGGGCGAGGCGAAGGCGAGCATCTACGATCCCGCCTCAAACATCTGGACGCGCGTCACGGACATGAATGCGGGCCGCTGGTATCCCACGGCAACCGTCCTGGGCAATGGCGATCTCCTGGTGGAGGCCGGCACGGTGGACATCGCGATCGACGTGAACAAGACCGCGCAGATCTGGCAGATCGCCAGCAGCACCTGGCGCAATCTCACTGCCGCCGCCGCGCAGCACGGCATCTTCCCCGCCTGGGCGAACTACTATCCCTTCATGTATCTCGCGCCCAACGGCAAGGTCTTCAACGCCGGGCCGCAGAAGATGTCCCGCTACCTCGACACCACAGGCACGGGCACTTGGGCGGACGTCGCGGCCAGCAGCCTCGACTACCGCGATTACGGCACGTCGGTGATGTATGATGACGGCAAGGTGATGATCCACGGCGGCAACCCGCCCGAGGGCTACACCCAGCCCAGCATTTACGCTCAGACCGCGACGGTTTATCCCAGCCGGGTCACGGAAGTCATCAACCTCAACGATGCCACCCCAGCTTGGCGACAAACCACTCCGGCCAACACTGGACGGCGGCATGGCACGGCCGTCTTGCTGCCGGATGGCAAGGTCTTCCTCTGCAACGGCAGCAGCTCGCCTGGTTTCAACCTCGCCGCCGGCAAGGTGCTCATGGCGGAGATGTGGGACCCGGCGACCGAGCTTTGGACCCCCGTGGCTCCCAACGTCCGTTATCGCGGCTATCACGCCAACGCCCTCCTGCTGCCCGACGGGCGGGTTGTGGCCACCGGCGGCGGTCATCCCAACCCTGCGGATGATCTGGCGGAACCCAGCGCGGAGATTTACTCGCCGCCCTATTTGTTCCGCGGTGCCCGGCCCACCATCACCAGCGTGCCGGGGCAGGTGACTTACGGAGAGCAGTTCACCGTGACCACGCCGGATGCCGCGAGCATCACCAATGTCGTCTGGATTCGCCCGGGCAACACCACCCACGCCTACGATCAAAACCAGCGCATCAACCGCCTCGCCTTCACGGTTGGCAACGGCGAGCTGCGGGTGTCGGTGCCCACGGACCCGAACCTCTGCCCGCCGGGACACCACATGCTGTTCATCCTGAACACCAACGGAGTTCCGTCGGTTTCCCAGTTCGTTCGCCTCGGGATGGGCATCCTCTCCGTGACGAAGTTCGGCGCGGACAATCTCGTGACCGTGACGACCTACCCCGGCACGAAATACACGCTCGAACGTGCCAGCGCGTTGCCCGCGACCGTGTGGACCCCCATCGCCGCCGACTTCACCGCCACCGCGAATACCACGCTCATCACCGACCCCGGCGGGGCCGGCACGGCGAAGCGCTTCTACCGCGTGCGCCAGGTGCCGTGATCGGAGCGCCGGTCTCCAACCCGGCACTGGGGAGGAGAGAGCAGGATTAGGATTACGATTAGGAGCACGAGGCCACCGTTTTCTCCTGCTCGTAATCCTAATCTTAAGCCTGCTCCTCCAACTTCCCGCTCGTCCTTCGCCCCCGGCTCCCGCTAACTTCTTCCCATGATTTCGCGGGCCAAATCCGAAGCTCTCTTTGCCGAATCCTTGCAGCACATTCCTGGTGGCGTGAACTCGCCGGTGCGCGCTTTCCGCGCCGTGGGCGGGCAGCCGTTCTTCGTCCAGTCCGCGAAGGGCTCACGCGTGACGACCGTGGACGGCGACGAGTTGATTGACTACGTCGGCACCTGGGGGCCGGCCATCCTTGGGCACGCGTATCCGAAGATCATCGCCGCCGTGAAGGCCGCCGCCGACCACGGCACGAGCTTCGGCATCCCGAATCCGTTCGAGGTCACCATGGCGCGGCTCATCAAGTCGCTCGTGCCCGGCGTGGACAAGGTGCGCATGTGCAACTCCGGCACCGAGGCGTGCATGAGCGCCATCCGCCTCGCGCGCGGCTTCACGAAGCGCGACAAGTTCATCAAGTTTGACGGGTGCTACCACGGCCACGCGGACTGCCTGCTGGTCAAGGCCGGCTCCGGCGCGCTCACCTTCGGCAACCCGGACAGCGCGGGCGTGCCGGCGGACACGGCCAAGCACACGCTCGTGATGCCTTACAACGACGTGGAGGCGCTCAAGGCGTGCTTCGCCGCGAATCGGGGCGAAATTGCGGCGGTTATCATCGAGCCCGTGCCGGGCAACGCCGGCCTCTATCTGCCGCGCCCCGGCTACTTGGAATTCCTCCGCCAAATCACGGCAGAGCAGGGGACCGTGCTCATCTTCGACGAGGTGATGACCGGCTTCCGCCTCGCGCCCGGTGGCGCGCAGGAACGCTTTGGCATCCGACCCGACCTCTCGACCTTCGGCAAAATCATCGGCGGCGGGCTGCCCGTCGGCGCTTTCGGCGGGCGCGGCGACATCATGGACTGCCTCGCGCCGCTGGGGCCGGTCTATCAAGCCGGCACGTTGAGCGGCAACCCGCTCGCGATGGCGGCGGGCATCACCGCGCTCGAAGAGCTGCGCGCGGGCAGTGCCTACGCTCAGTTGGAAGCCAAAGGCGCCGCCCTCGAAGCCGGCCTGCGCGATGCCGCCAGGTCCGCGAACATCCCCGTCACCTTCAACCGCTGCGGCTCCATGTTCTGCGGCTACTTCACCAGCGACCCGGTCTGGAACCTCGCCGATGCCATGAAGGCCGACCGCGAACGCTTCAAGAAGTTCTTCCACGGGATGCTGGCCGAGGGCGTGTATCTCGCGCCCTCGCAGTTCGAGGCGGGCTTCCTCTCCACCGCCCACACGGAACCGGACATTGCGGCGACGGTCAGCGCGGCGGCGAAGGTGCTTAAGACCCTGTGACTCCCCCTGCGCCCGCCGCCGGACGCCGCACTGCCGCATTTTGACCACCTCCCGGCCCGCCGGACTCCCGCCGGACCGCTAATTTGCCAATCTTGGACGCCCAAGACTGCTGCCGCAGCGCTGTTTTGCCTCTCTTGGGTGTCCGGGAAAGCCTCCGCAGCGTTATTTTGTCTGTCTTGGGTGTCCGAGAACGTCGCCGCAAC
>CAIPBN010000602.1 GCA_903863315.1 uncultured Verrucomicrobiota bacterium
CTGTGTGCTGGGACGCAAGAATCAGAGCGGTCCGGTGATGCTCACCGCGCGGTTCTCGGACGGGACCACGGCGTCGCTAACGGCCGACATTACGGAGGGCACGGCGGGCACAATGTTCTTCAGCTTCGCGGCGCATCCCGGTGAGAGCATCAAGTCGCTGAAGGTCGGCGGCAGCAAGTTCAGCGGCGATTACGTGCTGCTGGATGACCTCGCTTTCATCACGACGGCGAAGGCGCGGGCGACTCAAAGTGGTCCAGGTTTCAGCTCGAAAGAGCCACCCAAACTAGCGCCCAAGACCCCAAAGAAGGAGTCTCCGCGAGCGGAAGCTCGCGCCCCTATCGCGCTCTCGGCGGCAGAGCGGCTTACGCGCTTTGTGGAGCGCGCGTTTCGTCGGCCAACCACGAGGGAAGAACGGGCGCGGTTTCAGGCGTTGTTCGACAGCGCGCGCCAAGCCGGCAAGCCGGAGGCCGACGCGATGCGCGTCGCGGTGCAGGCAGTTTTGTCAGCGCCGGGCTTTCTCTTTCTGGCCGAGCCGGCCCGCGCGGAAACGGCGAAAGTGCGCGCGCTGGAGGACTTCGAGCTTGCGTCGCGGTTGAGCTACTTTCTCTGGGCCTCCGCGCCCGATGAAGCACTGCTCGCGCTGGCCCGTGCGGGGAAATTGCGCGAGCCCGCGACGCTCGAAGCGCAAGCGCGGCGGATGTTGCGCGACGGGCGCGCGCGGGAGCTGGGCGAGTCCTTCGCCGTGCAGTGGCTTCGTCTCGACCAGCTCTACACGTCCAAGCCGGACCCGCAGCTCTTCAAGGCATTTTACTCCGGGCCGCAGGGCAAGGACACGCTGCACGGCGCGCAGCTTGTCGAGGCGCTGTTGCTCTTCGAGACCGTGCTGGTGGAGGACCGGAGCATCCTGGAGTTTGTGGACGCGAACTACACCTGGCTGAATCCGAGGTTGGCGAAGTTTTACGGCTTGAGCACGGAGCCCGGCGCGGCGGAAGCCACCGGGGCACTCGCGGACCAGCCGAACCGCGAATTGCGTCCCCCCGACAAGAACGCGAACAACGTCTGGCGACGCGTGCCGCTCGCCGACAAGTCACGCGGCGGCTTTCTCACTATGAGCGCGCCGCTCACGGTGACATCACTGCCGTTCCGCACGAGCCCGGTGAAGCGCGGTGCGTGGCTGCTGGAGACCGTGTTCAACCGCCCGCCGCAGGAGCCGAAGGTCGCTTTCACGGTCGAGAACGACACGAAGGACGCGGCGGGAAAGCAAAGCATCCGTGAGCGATTCGAGGCGCACCGCAACACGGCCGCCTGCTACTCATGCCACATCCGCCTCGACCCACCGGGCTTCGCGCTGGAACGCTTCGACGCCGTGGGCCGCTGGCGGAGCGAGGACGGAGGTCAGCCCGTGGACGCGCGTAGCGAATGGAACGGGCGAACTTTCGATGGCCCTGCCGGCTTCAAGGCCGCCGTGCTGGCGCAGTCCGGGGAGTTCACGCGCGGCTTCATCGAGCACCTCTTGAGCTACGCGCTTGGGCGCAAGCTGGAGCTTGCTGACCAGCCGACGGTCGCGGAAATCCAACGCGAGACTGAGGCTGACGGATACCGTTTTAGCCGGGTTGTCACGGAGGTCGTGAAGGCTTATTCTTTCCGCAACGTCAGGACCGCAAGCGTTGTTGACGCCACTCCATGACTACCGCTCCGGCCTCCCCGATTTTTAGCCGCCGCTCATTACTCCGTGCTGCCGGCGTCACCCTCGCGCTGCCGGTTCTGGAATCCTTCACCCCGCTGACTCGCGCGGCGGCGAATACCGGTCCGGTTCGTCGGCTTGTGGCGTGTTGCACCACACTGGGCATTCACGCGGAGAATCTGTTTCCCAAGCAGGCTGGGCGCGACTTCGAGCTGACGCCGTATCTGGAGCCACTGAAGGAATTTCGCGGCGACCTGACGGTCTTCTCCGGAGTGTCGCATCCCGAGGTGGACGGCGGGCATTCGAGCGAGGCGAGTTTCCTGAGCGCCGCGCCGCATCCGGGCGCGAGCAGCTTTCGCAACACCATTTCTCTCGACCAGTTCGTGCTGGAGAAGCTTCCGCCCGCGACGCGCTTCAGCAGTCTGGTGCTAAACACAGGCAATGGCGGAGTCGGCCTCTCCGTGTCGCGCAGCGGTGTGAAAGTGCCGGCGGACTACAAGCCCAGCGAGGTGTTCAAGAAGCTCTTCGTCAACGGCACGGCTAAAGAGGTCGCGCAGCAAAGCGACCGCCTCCGCGACGGCCAGAGCATCATGGACACGGTGGCCGGCGACGCAAAACGCCTCTCCGCCCGCGTGACCGCGCGCGACCGCGAGAAGCTCGATGAGTATTTCACGACCGTCCGCGAAGTGGAGCAGCGCCTGAAGCTCGCCGGGGAGTGGGCGAAGAAACCCAAGCCGTCGGTCAGTGTCCCGCCGCCGACCGATGTGCAGAATGCCGCCGACTTCGTGGCGCGCACGCAGTTGATGTTCGACCTCGCGCACCTCGCGCTACAGACCGATTCCACACGCGTCATCACGCTCGCCATCTCCGGCCACAACAGCGTGCCGCCGGTGAAGGGCATCACGATTGACTGGCACAACCTCTCGCACCACGGC
>CAIPBN010000603.1 GCA_903863315.1 uncultured Verrucomicrobiota bacterium
CCGCTTACCACGCCGTTGTTGCCGTAGGAGGTGGAGTCGAGGGCATTGCCATCGGCCTTAAGCCAAGCCACCGGGTCGCTCGGCGTTGGCGCCAGATACATGTAGAGCGAGTTTGCGGTATTGCTGCCGCCGGGTGTCGTCACGATGACGCTCGCGGTGCCGGCAGTGCCCGCGGGAGCCGTGGCGGTGATCGAGGTCGCACTGACCAAGGAGACATTCGTCGCTGCTGTGCCGCCGATCGTCACGCCGGTCGCCCCGGTAAAGTTGGCTCCGGTGATCGTGACGCTCGTGCCGCCGAGGGTCGTGCCGGTGCTGGGCGAAATGCTCGTGACGGTGGGAGCGGGGCCGGTTTTGCCGGTCGCGCCAGCCTGAAAGATGGCCAGAACCTCGGAAGCGGAGAGCGCGCGGTTGTAGATCGAGAGTTCGTCCACCTTGCCATCAAGGGGAAAAACACCGGTGGGATACGCGCCGACATAGATGTCCGCATTGCGCGTGCTGAGCTGCAATGCGACCGCCTGGCTCAGCACCTGGGTCCCGTTGATGTAGCCCTTGATCGTGCTGCCGTCGTAGGTCGCGGCCACGTGGGTCCAGACGCCCACGGGGGAACTCAAGGCGGGCGAATACCAGTCGAACAAACCGCTGGCAGTGTAACCGACGAACTGAAGGTTGAAGGTTCCTGCCGAGTAGCTGATGCCCACCTGCCAGGCGTCGCCCGCGCCACTCGAACTTCGCTTCGTCACATTGACCGAGTTCTGGACGCTGTTGAAATAGATCCAATACTCCACCGTCAGCAGCGAGGACTGGAGGCTCGCGGAGTTGGGAATGCGCACGGAGTTTGCGCCGTTACCAGTGAAGCTGAAGGCATTGCCGACTTTTCCCGTCACGTAGGGCACGGAGCCGCTCACCACGCCGTTATTGCCGTTGGTGGTGGCGTCCACGGCATTGCCCTCGGCTTTCAGCCATACCACCGGATCGGTCGGCGTGGCGCGGAGCTGCGGCACAAAGCCCGGCAAGACTACGACAAACAAGACTAGCATTGAAAAGCCAGCTCGAAACCTCCAAGCAGTAGCCGGGGGAAGCTTCCTTGGCAGGTAACGAATGAATGACATCATGCCCAGCGAGCGTAATCGGGTTAGCATTTTGATCTATTTGGAGTGTCAGCTCCAACTCTCTAGTGGAGCATGTCTGTTCCTTCTCTGCTTGTCCATTCCCGGCGCAGAGAGTGCGGAGCCCGAGCGGAGACGGGTATGGAGAAACTCGCGCCGGATGGCCTGTCGGACTCTCACAGCCTAGTTGGCTAGGTGGTTTTTCTTGGTTGTATTGGCACCGGGAGTCTTCGAGCCCCCCGCGCCTCTGTGAGCGTCCACAGCTGTTCCCAGTTCAGGCACTTGTCCCGGAACCGCCATGGAAGCTGTCAGCGCCGCTCGAATCAGGTTTCGGCGAAATTCCACGGTTTGTGGTAGTGCTGTTCATCGTAGATTTGTCCACACCAGCCAGAGTATTTCCACGAACTTGTGCCGATGAAGATGTTGCTGGAGGCGAGACGTTGAGCCCCTTGCC
Organism: uncultured Verrucomicrobiota bacterium; assembly: GCA_903863315.1. GTDB lineage: Bacteria > Verrucomicrobiota > Verrucomicrobiia > Limisphaerales > SXTU01 > SXTU01. Next base: position 1,561 of record CAIPBN010000603.1, read on the forward strand.
GGAGCTTGGTCTTGATACCCGGCTCTGCTGGTTCGAAGAGATCGGTCACGGCCTCACTTCTTCTTCGGCGGAACCGGCGCGGCCTTCGCAGCGGCAGCCGTGAACACAACCTTGTCGCCTTGCACCCGGTAGGCGATGGCCGGCCTCAATCTGAACGCCCTGCTTATTGAGGTCGTGCTTCTTGGAGTCTGCGGTGAGCGTCTTGGCCAACTCGGGCAAGGGCAGGCCTTCGAAGACCAC
>CAIPBN010000604.1 GCA_903863315.1 uncultured Verrucomicrobiota bacterium
GGCCTGCACATGAGCGACGTGCAGCGGCTGGTCGCCGTGCTGCAACGCCTCGTGGACGCCGGCCACAGCGTCATCGTCATCGAGCACAACCTCGACCTCATCGCCGAAGCGGACTGGGCGATTGACCTCGGCCCGGAGGCGGGCGACGCGGGAGGCGGGTTGGTCTGCGAAGGCACGCCGGAGGAGGTCGCCAGGAGCAAGGCTTCGCACACCGGGCGCTTTCTGCACAACCTGCTCAGCACAGGATGAGCCTCGACTACGAAGAAATCATCGAAGGTGTGTCCGTCCTGCGACGTGCGTCGGCAGGCCGACACGAGGAGGTGTGCGAGGCGCTGCACGCGGCATTTGCCACCGCGCTTGCGGGCGTCACCGTCGCGCGACTGCTGGAGCCGCGTTCCATCGTCCAGCTCTCGCCCGGCACCTTGGTGCGGCCCGACCTTGCCTTGGTCACCGTCGCGACGGGCAAGCTTTGGCTCGCTGCCGAAGTCGTCAGTTCCACCGACCACCGCTGGGACACGGTGACGAAGAAGGAGCTTTACGAGAATTTTGCCGTGCCCCGGCTCTGGATGGTGGACCCGCGCTACGACAACGTGGAGGTCTATCACGGCAGCCCGCACGGCTTGGCACTCCAGCACATTTACGCCGGGCGCGAGGTGCTCGCGGAGAAGCTGCTGCCCGCCTTGAGCCTTGCGGTTGCCCAATTGTTCGCGCCGCCAGCGGGTTAAATGAGGGGCAAAGATAATTGGGAATAACTGTTGTAATCGCCCGTGGAATCGTCAGGGTGCGCTTGCACTTAGATTGCTCAAGGTTAGCTAGGCATGGTGAATCGTCAGGTGAACGTGGTTCGGTGATGATTTGAAACCCGTAGTTCGGGAACAGTCGGCGAAGCAGGAGTGGGTCTAGTCAAATACATCACATGAACAACAAACTGTTTGTAGGGAATCTTTCCTTCAACACCACCGAGAATGATCTCCAGGACGCGTTTGCCGCCCACGGCACCGTCATGGAAGTCAACCTCATGATGGATCGCATGACCGGCAAGTCCCGCGGCTTCGCCTTCGTCACCATGGACTCTGACCAGTCCGCCCAAGCGGCCATCAGCGGTCTGCACGGCAAGAACGTCGGTGGCCGTGACCTCACGGTCAACGTGGCCCGTCCTCGTGAAGAGCGTCCCCGTGGCGGTGGCGGCGGCGGCGGCTACGGTGGTGGTGGCGGTGGTGGTGGCGAGCGCCGCGAGCGCCGCTACTAATCCGGCCGGCTGAAATTTGTCGGGTGCGGGAGGCTTCACGGCCTCCCGCACCTTTTTTTCCCGTCGTTTCACGCCCAGCTCTTAATTTTCATGGAAGAACCCCTTACGGTCGAAGGCCACATCACGGTCGTCCTTCCCGGAACCATGTTCCGCGTCAAGCTGGACAACCAGCATGAGGTCCTGGCCCACATCTGCGGCAAGATGCGCAAGCGCTTTGTGCGTCTGACGGCTGGCGACCGCGTGAAGATGGAGATCTCCCCCTACGATCTTTCCAAGGCCCGGATCGTCTATCGGCTGCGCTGAGGCCGGCCATTCCTCCTTGAGTCGCACGCCCGGGTGGCCTACACCGGGGCCATGCGCCTGCACGATTTAGCCCGTCTTTCCCTCCTCTTTTCCACGCTGGCGCTCTGCGCCGGCGCCTTCGCTGCGGACCCGGTCAAGCTGCCTGCCAAGGAAAAGCTCCACCTCTATCTGCTCATCGGCCAGTCAAACATGGCTGGCCGGGGCGCGGTGGGGGAGCAGGACAAGACCCCGTCTCCCCGCGTGCTCAAGTTCACGAAGGAGAACGCCTGGGCTCCCGCCACCGACCCGCTTCACTTTGACAAGCCAATTGCCGGTGTCGGTCTGGGCTCCAGCTTTGGCCGTGCGATGGCGACGGCCAGTCCGGACGCAACCATCGGGCTGATCCCTTGTGCCGTGGGAGGCACGCCGCTTGAGCGCTGGAGCAAGGGTGGCGATCTTTACCTGCAAGCGCTCGCCCGCGCGAAGCTCGCGCTGAAGGACGGCACGCTCAAGGGCATCCTCTGGCATCAGGGGGAAAGCGATTCCGGCAACGAGCGCACTGCCACGACCTACGGCGAACGGCTGGCGCAGATGGTGAAGGATCTGCGCGCCGACCTGGGCGCTGGTGAAGTCCCGTTCGTCGCGGGCAAACTCGGCGAATTCCTCAAGCGCGAGGACAAGGAAGGCAAGCCCGCGCTCTGGCCCAAGGTGAACGAGCAGATTGGCGCGCTGCCGAAGTCCGTGCCGAACACGGCTTCCGTTGAATCCACCGGCCTCAAGCACAAGGGCGACTCGGTGCATTTCGACACCCCGTCGCTGCACGAGTTTGGCCAGCGCTACGCGGAGGCGATGAAGCGCTTGCAGGCGGGACAAGCCCGGTAATCTGGCCGATAACGCTTGGTGGGCGGTCGGCTGGGAAGCTTCGCCCCAGCAGACGGGTTCAATCCACAAACGCGAACTCGTTCAGGTTGAAGAGCACGCGACAAGTGTTGGCGAGGCCGTGCTGCTGGGCGTAGGCGGTGAGGCTTTGCCGTTCCTCAAGCGAGGGGCCGCGCGCCAGCGCCTCACGGAAAGCCCGGTCCACTTTGTCACCCAGGTTGCCGCCCGCCGCGTCGAGTTTTGCGGCGAAGTGCTTGGACATCGTGACCATCAGGCCGTTGTTCAGCAGCGTGAGGGCTTGGAGGGCGGAGACGCTTTCATTCCGTTTGCCGACGAGCATGGAGGGATCGGCGCAGTCGAGCGTGGTCATGAACGGCTGGGTCTGCGAGCGCACGAGGAAGCGATACACGGAGCGCCGGTGTGAACGCGGATCTTCCGGATCGTGGAGATGATACTGGTAGTGCGGGGAATGCTCCGGCTTCTCCACGATGAAATCCTGAAAGGCCGGTCCGCCCAGCTTAGGGTCCAGCTTGCCGGCGACGAAGAGCGTCGCATCACGCACGGCCTCGGCGTCGAGCTTCCGCCGATTCTGACGCCAGAGTAGAGTGTTCGTGGAGTCGCTGGCGGCGGCACGCTGAACACTTGAACTCTGCCGATACGTCGCGCTCATCACGATGAGCTTGTGCAGCTTCTTCAGTGACCCGCCGCTGTCACGAAACTCGACGGCCAGCCAGTCGAGCAGCTCCGGGTGCGTCGGCAGCGCGCCCATGCGGCCGAAGTCGTTCGGCGTCTCCACCAGGCCGCGGCCGAAGTGATACTGCCAGACGCGGTTCACGATGCTGCGCCAGGTCAGTGAGTTGTCGGCTGTGGAAAGCCACCTCGCTAGCGCGGCGCGGCGCTCGCCCTCGGCATGCTCGACTGGCAGCGTGAACTCGCCGGGCAGGCCCGCGAGATAGCCCGGTGCGCCGGGAATGACCTCATCCTTGGGCTGCTTCACGTCGCCGCGATGCAGCACCTTGATGACGCGCGGCTTGCCCCCGGCTGGTCCCGTGCCGGAAAAGGCTCCACCGCCATAATGCACCGTGCCGGCATACACCACGTCCGGCTTGGGGAACTGCTTCAGTTCTGCCGCCACCTGCTCCATGTCCTGCGCCAGCGCGGCGAGCTGGGCGCGGGCCTTGTCGTCCGTGAACTTCGCGAGCAGCGCCTCCCGCTTCGCGCGCAGATCGGCCAGTGCGCCGGAGTTGTCGGCGGCAGGGGCGATATCGTCCGTCAGGTTGGCCTTCCGCCAGCGCGGTGCGGCCTCGATCGAGTCGAGCGCGGTGACGCCGGCTTTGAGCGCGACGTTGTTTCCGGTGCTGTCGAAGACCTGCACCTCCGCCAGGGCGAGGATGTAGTCATTCTGTCGGGGTGCGAGTTTCGTGGCCGTGACGCGGAGGAAGCGCGCCGTCGCGCCGGTGCTCTTGAAGGTCTGCGGTGTGATGCCGGGATTCGCGAAGTCAGCGGAGGTCTTGTCCGCGATGGCCACCACGCCCGACTTGAACTGCGCATCCTCGCTGGCTTCGACCTTGAAACGCACCGGGAAGCCGAAGCCCGCGCCAATCTTGTTGAAGTCATCGTAGCATGGCCGCAGCACCACGCGGTCAATCGCCACGCTCCGGCCCAAATCCACCTGCACCCACTTCGCTGCGTCCTGCGTCGGAGAGATGGCGCTGTGGTAGCCATACTCGGGACGAAGCCCGCCCTTGGCTTTGCTCGCGGCTTCGATTTGCTGATCGAGCGTTTCGAGTTCCTTGCCGGCGGCGAGCTTCGGCTGGTTCTCCAAGGCCGTGCGCTGCGTGGTCAATGTGCGTTGACGGTGCTCCAGCTCGGCAAAGCGCGCCGTGAGCTTCGCGTCGGAGAAATACTTTTTGTCCGCCCGGTCCAGCGCGGCGAAGACGGCGTGCAGCCGGTAGTAGTCGCGCTGCGGGATGGGGTCAAACTTGTGGTCGTGGCACTGCGCGCAGCCGACGGTCAGGCTGTTGAAGGTCTGCAAGGTGTTGGCGACCATGTCGTCACGGTCGAGGTGGCGCGCAATCTTCCCGTCAATCTTGGTCTCCGGCACTTCCGCGTGGCCGATGAAGTCCCACGGTCCCGCCGCGATGAAGCCCAGTGCCTCGATGCCATCCCGCGTGCTGGGAAAAAGCACATCCCCGGCAACCTGTTCCTGGATGAACCGCGCGTAAGGCCGGTCCTCGTTGAAGGCACGGATGACGTAGTCGCGGTAAGGCCAGGCGTTCGGCCGCGGCTTGTCCTTGTCGTAGCCGTGCGTGTCCCCGTAGTGAACCACGTCGAGCCAGTGGCGTGCCCAGCGCTCGCCGTAGTGCGGAGAGGCGAGCAGCTTGTCCACGAGATTGCTGGTTGCCGATTGCCGGTTGCCGATTGAGCAGGTGCGCTCGAACTCTGCGACCTCTTCGGGCTTCGGTGGCAGGCCGAGCAGGTCGAAGTAGAGCCGCCGGATCAAAACGCGCGGCTCGGCCTCGGGTGCGGGCTGAAGCTGCTTCTCCGCGAGCCTCGCACGGATGAAGGCATCAATCGGATTGCCGATTTGAGGAACGCCTGGTTTTACCAGCGGCTTCAGCGACCACCAGTCACGCGAGGCGGCGGCCTTCGCTGCCGGGGTGGGCGATGACTTGGGCTTGTCCTCGGCAGCCGCGCCGGGGGCCGAGCCCGCCAGCGTGGAAGCCAGCGCTGCGATTGAGAGGGTCCGCATCAGCGGCGGGCAGCAGAGATTGAAGCGATGCATCGAGTGGTGTGGTCTGAAGGTCAGGCGATCAAATCCCATATCACGCTGCCATGCACATCGGTCAGCCGACGGTCAGCGCCGTTGTGCCGGAAGAAAAGCTGCTCATGGTCGTAGCCCAGCAGATGCATCAGCGTGGCGTGCTGGTCGTAACACATCGTCGTGTTCCGGGCGGCCTTGAAGGAAAACTCGTCGCTTTCCCCGTAGGTGGTGCCGCCCTTGATGCCGCCGCCGGCCATCCAGCTCACGAAGGTGTTGCCGTTGTGGTCGCGACCCTTGCTGCCTTGGCTGTAGGGCGTGCGGCCAAACTCCGTGGTCCACAACACGACGGTTTCATCCAACAACCCGCGCGCCTTGAGATCCTTGAGCAGTCCCGCGATGGGTTTGTCGGAGCGGACACACATGCGCTCGAAGTCCGATCCGGGCGTGATGTCGCCGTGGTTGTCCCAGTTGCCGGAAGCGCCGGCCAGGCCGGAGCCGCACCACAACTGCACGAAGCGCACCCCACGCTCGACCAGCCGCCGCGCGATGAGGCAGTTGCGGCCCAACGGCTCGGTCTTCGCGTCACCGAAGCCATAGAGCGCCTTCGTGGCCGCAGTCTCGCCTTGCAGGTCGAGCACCTCGGGCACGGCCAGTTGCATGCGGGCGGCGAGCTCGTAGCTGGCGATGCGCGCTTCCAGCCGTGAGTCCCCGGGCTGCAACCGGGCGCGGTTGAGCTTGGCCAGGAGTGCCAGGCCATCGTGCTCGCTGCCGGCGGTCGCCAGGCCCAAGTTCTTCGGTGCGAAGAGATCAGGCACGGGATTTTCGGCGGCGGGATTGAGCATCGTCCCCTGATGCACGGCGGGGAGAAAGCCGTTGGTCCAGGCGGCCTTGCCCGTCCACGGCAGGCCCACCGGATCGGGCAGCGCAACGAAGACCGGCAGGTTGTCGGTGAGCCGGCCCAGCGCGTAGCTGACCCACGCGCCGACCGTCGGAAAGCCCGGCACCACGAAGCCGCTCGTCTGCATCGTCTGCCCCGCGCTGTGCTCGCTGGTTGGCGCGTTCATCGCCATGAGGAAGGCCATGTCGTCCACGCAAGTGGCGAGCTGCGGCAGGGCGTTCGTCACCCAGCGCCCGCATTGGCCGTGCTGCTGCCAGGTCCACGGACTTTTCAGCAGGGGCCCCGCGCTGGCCTGTGTGCCGCCGGTGACGGTGAAGTTCACCTTCTCGCCGCCCCGCTGCTGCAAGGCTGGCTTGTAGTCGAACGTGTCGCACTGGCTCGCGCCACCGAGCATGAAGAGCTGGATGACCTGCTTCGCGCGCGGCTGGTGATGGGGCAGCGGGGGCGTCCCGGCGGGTGCGGTGGCTGCCCGGGCCGACTCCGGCAGCAGGGACGCGAGGGCCACGGAGCCAAAGCCGCCGGCCAACTGGGCGGCAAACTCGCGGCGGCTGCGGGCAGGGGAGGCGGGCTTCATGGCGCGTCAGTTCACAAACAGGAAGTCGTTCAGGTTCACCACCACGCGGCATGCGTGGGCCAGGCCATGACGGCGGGCGTGCTCGGTGAGCAGTGCCATCTCTTCGCGCGATGGCGCGCGGGCGCAGAGCAGACGGAAGGCGCGGGTGACCTGGGCTTCGAGGCCGGTCGCCTCCTGCTCGACGCGCGTGGCCAGGTGCTCGCACTGACGCAGGACGAACCGGTTGTTCCAGAGCGACAGCGCCTGAAGCGGCGTGATGGTCGAGTTCCGCTTGGGCGTGGAAAGCGAGGGGTCCACAGCGTCCAGCGCCTCCAGCAGCGGATCGTTCAAATTGCGAAACAGAAAGCGATACACGCTGCGCCGGTAACTGGCCGGGCTGTCGGGGTCGAAGGCAGCGTAGTCCACGCGCGGGCTGACGTTCACGTTCGGGTCCTCGAACTTGAACTGCATGGCCGAGGGACCGCCCATCGTGAGGTCCAGCTTGCCGCTGGCCGCGAGCAACGCGTCGCGGACGGCCTCCGCATCAAGGCGCGGACGGTTCATGCGCCAGAGAAAGCGGTTGTCCGAATCGGTCGCAGCCGGCGGGGTTTGAAGGCGGACGGGGAGCATCCCAGCGCTCCGCCTGCCTGCCTCGGCGCTGGCGGAAATCTGCCGATAGGTGGCGCTGGTCACGATGAGCTTGTGCAACTGCTTCAACGAGCCGCCGCTGTCGCGAAACTCGGCGGCCAGCCAGTCCAGCAGCTCCGGATGAGTGGGCGGCGAACCCATGCGGCCGAAGTCGTTCGGGGTGTCCACCAGGCCGCGACCGAAGTGCCAGTGCCAGACGCGATTCACGATGCTGCGCCAGGTCAGCATGTTCTCCGGGGCCGTGATCCAGCGGGCCAGCGCGGCCCGGCGAGCGGCTTCGTCCTGCGCATTCGCCAGCGCGAACTCCGCCGGCAGCGTGCCCACCGCTGCGAGCGCGCCGGGGCCCACGGTGGCCAGCGGCTGCTTGATGTCGCCGCGGTGGAGCACCGCGATGGGCAGCGGCTCCTTCGTGGGCTTGTAGTTGCGCAGTGGGGCGAAATCCGCGGCGATGGCCCAGACCCGTTGCTCGGTGGGAAGCTGCGCGAGCTGTTCCCGCAAGAACACCAAGCGATGAAGGTCGAAGAGCTGCTTGCGCTCCGCTTCGGTGCGCTCGGTGTCCGGGCGGGCCAGCTTGGCGAGCAGCTCCACCGGCAGCGTGGGCGCCCGCACAGGCAGGGGCTTGTCGGTGGCCGACAGGCGGAAGCGCCCGATGAGATGCCGCTGGCCGTGAAGTTGATCCAGTTGAATGACCAGCGTCACTCCGTTGGTTGCAGCGGACGGCTGGGTCAGCTCAAAGACCGCGTGATGCGGCTTGCCGACCTGCGGATGAATGCCCCACGCCGTCTCCGGTTTTCCATCCAAGGCGCGCTCAATGCCCCAGCCCACCTGGTTGAAATCCGCCGAGGCGTTGCGCAGGGCGATTGGCTTGGGCTTCTCGGCCACATTCGTCCCCGCCAAACTCACGCGGATTTCCGAGAGGTGCAGATTGCCATTGTCCTGGCGACCGGGACCACGAGTCGGGAGGCGGTCATCCGGTAGCACTTCGAGCCGAAGGGCGGTGACTGTGGGCAGGGTGACCCGCGCTCGCACGGTGTAAACATCCTTGTCCGCCGCAGTGCCGGCGGCCAGCCACGAGCCGTCATCCAGCTTGGTGAACGTGGTTGTGCTGTTCGTGGAGGTGACTTGCTCCACGGGCAGCGGAGCCCAGTTCACCGCCTGAGCGGCGAGCGACTTTTCCCAGGCCATTTGCGCGGTGGCGAGCGAATCGCGTTCGGCTGCGGTCGCGGGATGGACATCGGGATTTTTCTCCAAGTCCGCGATGAACCCCCGCAGTCCGGCGCGCCGGGCGCGAACTTGCGGATCGGCATCGAAGGCCCGCTCGGCGCGGCCCACGCCCGCGAAGACCGCTTGGAGCCGGTAGTAATCCTGCTGGGAAATCGGGTCGAACTTGTGCTCATGGCAGCGCGCGCAATGCACCGTGAGACTGAGAAACGTGCTGGCCGTGCTCGCGACCATGTCATCGCGGTCGAGGTTGAGCGCCATGCGCTTGCAGTCCGTGCCGTCCACCTGCTCGACGAGCGCGCTTTGGTTGAACGGGCCTGCCGCCGCAAAACCGAGCGCGGGCACGAGCGCCGCGTCCTCGGGGAACAACGCATCCGCCGCGAGCTGCTCCTGCACAAACCGGGCGTAGGGCTTGTCGGTGTTCAGGGCGGCGATGACGTAGTCCCGATAGGGCCACGCCTGCAGCCTTGGCCGGTCCATGCCGAAGCCGTTCGACTCGCCGTAGTGAACCACGTCCAGCCAGTGCCGCGCCCAGCGCTCGCCGTAGCGCGGCGAGGCGAGCAGCCGATCCACCAGCCGCTCATACGCTTGCGGGGCGACGTCCTGCTCAAACCGGTCCACCTCCTCCGGCGTGGGTGGCAGCCCGTGCAGATCGAAGGTCAGCCGGCGAATTATCGTGCCCCGGTCGGCGGCGGGCGAGGGCGTGAGCTTCTGCTCGCGCAGCTTGGCCAGGATGAAGGCATCAATGGGATTGCCGATTGCCGATTGCCGACTTCCGATTTGAGGAACGGCCGGTTTCACCAACGGCTTCAGCGACCACCAGTCGTCCGATGGTGCCTTGCCTCGGTGCTCGGCCGCGTCGCTGGCCAGAGCCAGGCCGCAGATCGCGAATGCCGTTGCCAGGGTGCGTTGCATCGAGGTTGGAGTTTGACGCTTACTTGACCAGCTCCCCCACGAGCAGAATTGCGCCGGGGTAAAACGCGGTGCCGTGGTAGCGCTCCGGCTTGTCCATCGTGTTGTTGCGTGTGGCGAGAATCTTCGCCTTGTCGGGCTGCTCGGGGTGAACCTCAATCTTCACGGTGTGGATCGTGTCCGGCAGTTCGGTGCCGAGGCCCAGCGTCGCGAGCCGGTGATAGGTGCAGTAGCTGTCGAAGCGCGGCACCGTGCGCGGCGGCTGGTCATCCACCGTGACGATGACCTGCCCGCAGTCAGGGCCGATGATGTCGTAGATGGAGCAGCGCGCGCCCGCAAACTTGAAGGTGAGCGTCGCGCCCGGCTGCGAGCCTTTGTGCAGCGAAGTCATGCGATTCGCCCAGCGCTTGCCGAAGGCGTCGGTCTTCGCGTCGAGCAGGGCGAAGTCCTTGGTCAAGGTGGCCGCGTTGATGGGTAGCAGCTTCGCGTGCTCGTAGTTCGTCGCGATGAATGGCGTGCCCAGCTTGTGCGGGCCACTGGCTTTCGAAGCCTCACGGATGATCGGCAGCGAGCGCGCGACGGCCTGCAAGTAAAGCTCGTGTCCGGTCTCGACGTGCGGATGCACGCTGTCCGGCGCGAAGACGAATTGATCACCGAGTTTGGCTTCCTCCTCCGGTGTCTTGGGCAACGGCGCTTTCCACACGAGCTTGCCGGCTTTCGCCAGCCGCGCGACCTCCATGCACATGTGGATGGTCGGGATGCCGTAGTGTTCCGCGACCTTCTCCATCGCGCTCGCGGCGCGTGGGAACTTGCCTTCCAGCAGCGGCGGCGCGAGTTGCTCGGTGATGGTGTAAACGAACGCGATGTCGCACTGCGGGAGCGCGCGCCAGGTCTGCCGCACGATGCCCTCCATGCAGCGGAAAATCTGCTCCGGCGCGGCCAGCCCGTCATTCACCGCGAACTCGACGAACAGCAGGTCCGGCTTCGCATCAAGCACGTCCTGCTTGAGCCGGAACACGCCCAGGTCCGAGCCGGTGCCGCCGATGGCCGCGTTGATTTCCGAGAACTTCGCCGTCGGAAAAGTCTTCTGGAAGTGCGCCAGCGTCTTGGGCCGCCAGCCCGGCTGCGCGGTGATGGAACCGCCGAGATAGGCGATCTTCACCTCGGCCCCGGCGGTGGTCGCCTTCGCGAAGAAATTCGGCAGGCCGGCGCGGGGCCGGCACTCCTGCGCGGGGGCGAGAGGAAAATCCTGGGCGCTGCCGAAAGCGGCGGACCAGGTCAGTGCGAGAAGGAAAAGCTGAAGAATGCGCATCGAGAATGCGAAGGGTATGATTGTCTTCATGCCAATACTTCTTTGATGACTTCACCGTGCACATCGGTGAGGCGGCGGTCGATGCCGTTGTGTCGGAAAGTGAGCTGTTCGTGGTGGATGCCCAGCAGATGCAGCATGGTGGCGTGGATGTCGTAACAGGTTGTTGGCGCGTTGCGGTTCAGCGGCTTGTAACCCCATTGGTCGCTTTCGCCGTGCGTGACGCCGCCCTTGATGCCACCGCCGCAGAGCCAGTTCGTGAACACAAACGGGTTGTGGTCCCGGCCCTTGCCGCCCTGCGTGCTGGGCATCCGGCCAAACTCGGTGGTCCACAGAATAATGGTGTCGTCGAGCAGGCCGCGTTGTTTGAGGTCTTGAATGAGCGCGGACGCGCCGCGCGCCATGCCGCGCGCGAGCGGGCCGTGATCGCGCTCGATGTCCTCGTGCGAATCCCAGTTGCGGCGCGGGAAGCCATTGTCGTTGCCACTCCAGATTTGCACGAAGCGCACGCCGCGCTCCAGCAGGCGGCGGGCGACGAGGCACTTGCGCCCGAAGATGTCGGCCTCTTCTTCGGCGTTGATTTCCTTGGGCCATTCCTTGCGCGAGTTGTTGATGCCGTAGGCGCGCAGCAGGTAGTCGGGTTCCTTCGAGATATCGAGCGCCTCGGGCGCGGCGAGCTGCATCCGGGCGGCAAGTTCGTAGCTGCGGATGCGCGATTCCAGCCGGTCGTCGCCCGCGCGCGACGCGGCATGAACCTGATTCAATCGCGCCATGACCGCGTGCCCGGCCGCCTCGCTGTCGCGCGTGACGAAGTCGCCCTTCTTGTGAGGAAACAGGTCGGCAATCGGCGTCTCCATTCCGGGATAAATCACCGTGCCGCTGTGCTGCTGCGGGAGGAAGGCGGCATCCCAGTTCTTCGTGCCGTTGCTGGCGAGGCCGCGATGGTCCGGTAGCACGACGAAGGTCGGCAGGTTCTCGTTCTCGGTGCCGAGGCCGTAGCTGACCCAACTGCCCATGCCAGGAAACCCGGGCAGGTTGAAGCCCGTGGCCTGGAGAAACGTGGCTTGCGAGTGGACGCCGGTCTTGCCGACGAGGTTGTGGATGAAGGCCAGCTCGTCCGCGACGTGGCCTAGGTCCGCGACGGCATCGCTCAGCATCTTGCCGCTCTGACCGTAGGGCTTGAAGTCCCACACCGGCTTCTTCCAAGGACCAAGCCCATTTTGGAACGCCTCGACCGACTCGCCGAAGTCACTGGCCTGTCCATCGCGCTTCACCAGCTCGGGCTTGAAGTCGAAGAGGTCAACATGACTTGCCGCGCCGGCCATGAAGAGCTGGACGACACGCTTCGCCTTCGCGGGGAAATGGGGTCTGGCGTTTGGGGTCTGGGGATTCGCGGCGAGCGCGCCCGTGCGGCTGAGCAGGCTCGCCAGCGCGAGGCCGCCGAGGCCACCGCCGCTTTGCTGGAGGAACTCGCGGCGCGACTGCGGCCGCAGCGGCGCAACACGATGGAAAGGCGAATCGTTCTTCATGCGTTCAACGGGTGGCTTTGGCGGACTGCTTGAACTGACGCGCAAGGTCGGCAGCCGCTTCGCGGATGTGAAATTGCATGGCCGTATGAGCACGGTCGGCATCGCCAGCCGCGACGGCGGCCAGCACGGCCTCGTGTTGCTCGTGGGCGCGCGCGATGCCCGTGGTGGAGACCGTCACTGAGCGGCTCTTACGGCCCAGATCGCCGAGCGACTCCAACAGCAGCACCAGCACTTCATTGCCGGAAGCGCGGGCGAGTTGGCGATGAAACTCAAGGTCCAGCTCGATGGCATCCTCCATGTCGGTGGCGGCGGCAAGCCGGGCTTGAACTTGCTTCAAGGCTCGCAGGGCGACTGGCTTCACGCGCTCGGCGGCGAGGCGGGCCACTTCCGGCTCCACCAGCAGGCGCACCTCGACGAGCTGGCGCAGGCGGTCCGCCGTGTCGGGAATCAGCAGGGCCAGCGAGCCGTTGAGCGGCTTGTGGAGCTTGTCCACCACCTTGATGCCGATGCCGTGCTGGACCTCGATCAGCCCCTGCAACTCCAGCCGCTTGGTCGCTTCGCGGATGACGGTGCGGCTCACGCCCAGTTGCTCGGCGAGCTGGCGCTCAGGAGGCAGCCAGCCGTCGCCGCCGTTGCGCTCCGCGCGGATTTCCGTGGCGAGCCGCTGGCAGACATCGGCCACCAGCGAAGCCGGGCGGTCAATGGTTGAGAGTGTCATTGGTGTGAGGTCATACCACTCAAGTTTTGGCTGTCAACCGGGTTTTGTCGGAGCTTTGCGGAGACGGTATCCCGACTGGCAGGGGACGGGTTCCTTTGCCAGCGCAGATCAACGCGGCGACCGCTTGAATACCCGTGCAAAGCCCCTAGTCGGCATTGCTGAAATCGGCACCAACTCGCCTCCAGTCAGGCGGGCGTTTGTCCACATGCACGGCTCCAGCCAACAACTCCTCCACTCTGTCTTGGCCACGTTGCTCGCGGCGGGCAGTGCCGCCGTCATGGCGGCCAGTCCGCCCGGCTCCGTGACCTTCTTCGAGGAGAAGATTCGCCCCGCGCTGGCCGAGCATTGCTACAAGTGCCATTCCGCCAAGGCCGTGAAGCTCAAAGGCGGCCTGCGCCTCGATTACCGCGAGGGCTTGCTCAAGGGCGGCACCACCGGCCCGGCCATCTCCTCGCTGAAGCCCGATGACAGCCTGCTGCTCAAGTCCCTCCGCCACCCGGACAAGGACCAGCTCATGCCGCCGGACGGCAAGCTGCCGGACGAGGTCATCGCCAACTTTGAGAAGTGGGTAAAGGCCGGTGTGCCATTCCCCGAGGCCGCTGCAACGACTGCGAAGGAGGCGAAGCCTTGGTGGGATACGGTTGCCGAGAAAGACCTGCTCCCCGCCGCGCGACCAATTCACGAGGTCGTGGACCACTACGTCGCCTCGAAACTTACGCAAGCCAAGGTCAAGCCCGCGCCCGCCGCGAGCGACGCGAACTTCATCCGCCGCCTGACGCTCGACCTCGCCGGTCGCATCCCGACGACGGCGGAAGTGCGCGCGTATGTCGCGGCCACCGAGCCGGACAAGGCGGCCCGGCTCCTGGAGCGGTTGATGGCCGCGCCCGGCTTCGTGCGGCATCAGGTGACGGAGTTCGAGTGGCTGCTGACCGAGGGGCAGGGCAGCGGCTTCCGCGACTACCTCACGCGGGCCATTTCCGAAGGCCGCCGCTGGGACCGCGTCTTCAAGGAAGTCATCACGGGCGACACGACCACGCCGGAGACGAAGGGCGCGGACGCCTTCCTCCGCTCGCGCGCGAAGGACCTCGACAAGCTCGTCACCGACGTGAGCGTGCGCTTCTTCGGAGTGAACATCAGTTGCGCCCAATGCCACGACCACCCGCTCGTGCCCGCGTGGAAGCAGGACCATTACTACGGCATGAAGTCCTTCTTCAGCCGCACGTTCGAGCACGGCGACTTCGTGGCCGAGCGCGACTACGGCACCATCAGCTTCAAGACCACGGCGGGCGAGACCAAGCAGGCGCGCCTGATGTTCTTGAGCGGCGACGCGGTCGAGGAACCGGCCGCACCCGAGCCGAACGAGGCGCAGAAGAAGGAGGAGAAGCGGCTCCTCGAAGAAACGAAGAAGAACAAGCAGCCCATGCCCGCGCCCAAGTTCAGCCGCCGCGCGCTGCTCGCCGAGGCCAGCTTGAAGTCCGGCCACGAAGGCTTCTTCGCCCGCGCGATGGTGAATCAGGTCTGGCAACGCCTCTTCGGCCACGGCCTCGTGATGCCGGTGGACCAGATGCACGGGCAGAACCCGCCGAGCCATCCCGCGCTGCTTCAGTGGCTCGCGCGCGACCTGGTGCAGCACGACTACGACGTGCGCCGGCTCGTGCGCGGACTGGTGCGGAGCGCAGCCTACGCACGCAGCAGCCGATGGGATGGCGCGCGGCCGGAGCCGGGACTCTTCGCCGTGGCGCAGCCGCGGGCGCTCACGCCGCAGCAGGTCGGGGCGTCGCTGCAGTTCGCCGTCACCAGCCCGGAGGCCTTCAAGCCGGGTGCGAAGCCGGAGGAACAGGAGAGGTTCATCGAGCAGGTGGAACGCGCCGGCCAGAGCTGGGCCAGTTCGCTCGAACGCCCCGGTGACGATTTCCAAGTGGGCGTGGACGAGGCGCTGCTCTTCAGCAACAGCGACCGCGTCCAGCGCGAGCTGCTGGCCCTCTCGAACGACCGCCTGCTCAAAGGGCTGCTGGACCTCAAGGACAACCGCGAGCTGGCCACCGCCGCCGTGTGGAACGTCCTCTCCC
>CAIPBN010000605.1 GCA_903863315.1 uncultured Verrucomicrobiota bacterium
GGTGAGTTCGCCCGCATTCAGGCCGCGGTCGGCAAGTATTGAGGGATGCACCTCCAAGGCCAGCGCCTTGATGCGTCGCTCGCGAAACACGTTGGGCGAGCCCAGCAACGCCTCGTGTTCGAAACCCTCAATGTCCATTTTCAGCAGGTCCACCGTGCGCAGTTCCTCGCGGTCGAGCACCTGTTCCAGCGTGAGCATCTCAACTTCCTGGGTGGGCAGCGCGTATCGGGCATGGCGGTGCAGCCCGCTTCCCCCCGAGTTCGTCGTTGCGGTCAGGTGAATGCGCGCGGCACCAGACCGGTCGCCCACGGCCTTGTTGAGAACCCGCACGCCGGGCAATGCATTCAACCGCAGGTTTTCAGCCAGGACGGGGAGCAGCCGCTGTTGCGGCTCGACGGCCAGAACCCGACCGCCGGGTGAGCAAAGTCGCGCGCCCTGGACGGTGAAGTAGCCTTCGTTCGCCCCAACGTCCACGAAGGTTTTGCCGGGTCCGAGGAACCCCTCCAGAGTCGCGGTCATGCCCGGCTCGAAGGCCCCACGACGGGTGAGAGCAATGCCAAGCAGGGAAACGGGATCCACCCAGAAGAATCCCTGCTCCGTCTCGACGACCTGACGTTTCACCCGAAGAATCCGCTTAAACACGTCGGCGAGCGTTGCGGGCCGCACGCGCATGAGCACGGCTTGCAGCAGACGCGGCCAGAGAGGAAGAGCAGGGCGGGACACAAGTTCAGTTCAGTCAGCAGCCCGCCCCGCCCGAGTGGCCACGGCCTGGGCCACGCCGGCGCGCACCACCCGGAGACCCGCACCGGCCACATCACGCTCAAGCTCTGCAAAGCCGTAGCCATCGTGCAACTCGGCGAGCAACAGACCGACTTGCTTCAGCCACACGGGCCGGGCCGGCAGGATGAGTTTCTCCGCGCCTTCGATGTCCATTTTCAACACGTCAATAGTGGTAATCCCGGCCCGCGCCATCACGTCTTCCATGGTTATCGTGTCCACTTCGATGCCCTCGTTCCCGCCACGGACGAGACTGGCATTGTAATGCTCGGCGGCCAGGTTCAGGCGCATCTTGCCCGGAGTGTTGGAGACGGCGGCCTCCAGGACTTGTGCCCGGGATCCCAAGCAGGCGAGGTTGTGACGCAGGAGGTTCGCCGTGGCGGGATGAGGCTCCACACAAACGAGGCGTGCGTTCGGGAACTGGGCCGCCAAGGCCAGCGCGGCCAGTCCGACGTTGGCCCCCAAATCCACGATTACCCGCGGTTCGCTGCGGAGCCAGTCTGGTGAAACGTGATAGACCCGGCTCATGAGCACCTCGTGGAAGATGAAAACATCGCCGCCGTCACATCGCAGGCGGAGGTCTGCAGTATGGCCTTCATAGCGCACCCGGGCGCGCACGACACGCCCCCGGCCCGCGCGCAGGTGAAAAGCGAGCGTCGCCAAAGCCAGCCGGATCTTGTCTGGGAATGTGGCGCCCACTCGCAGGCAGAAGCCCAGTTCACCCGCATACACGAAGGGGCGGGTCAGCAGCTTGGCAAGGATGGACATTCGTTTGTGGCTCAAACCGGATGGTCGGCTGCTGCCTCGCACTGCGTCGCCGAGGATCGCAGGGGAAAAAGGCGCCCGACA
>CAIPBN010000606.1 GCA_903863315.1 uncultured Verrucomicrobiota bacterium
CGCCTTCCTCCTCGGCCTCGTGGGCAGCGCCCACTGCGCCGGCATGTGCGGTCCGCTCGCGCTTGCGTTGCCGGCCACGGGCAACACCCGCGCCACGTTCCTCGCCGGGCGCGTGCTCTACAACGTCGGTCGTCTCGTCACCTACGCCGGGTTGGGAGCCGCCTTTGGCCTGCTCGGACAAACCTTCGCGCTCGCCGGTTTCCAGCGTTGGATTTCCCTCGCCGCCGGCACGGCGATTCTCGTCGGTCTGTTCGCCTCCTCCCGCTTCGCCCTAGGCCTGCCAGCGATTACCGCCGTTGACTGGCTAAAATCGAGCTTTGGCAGGCTGCTTCAACGCCGCTCGCTCGCGTCCGTCTTCCTGCTTGGCCTGCTGAACGGCCTGCTGCCCTGCGGCCTAGTTTATGCCGCCGTCGCCGGCGCCACAGCTATCGGCAGCTTCGTCGGCGGTGCGCTGGCCATGCTCGTCTTCGGCCTGGGCACCGTGCCGATGATGCTAGGCTTTTCCCTCCTTGGCCCGCGCCTGCACACCGTTTTGCGTTTTCGACTCCAGCGGTTCATCCCCGCCAGCCTCGCCATCGTGGGCGTGCTGCTCGTCCTGCGCGGTCTGGCGCTGGGAATTCCTTATCTGAGTCCGGCGTCAACAGCCGCCTGCCACTGAGCTGCGCTTCATCGCCCCTTGCAGTTATCGCTTCCCAAGGCGTTCGAGCAGCTTGACGTGGATGTTGCCGAAGCCGCCGTTGGTGAAGACGCAGACCACGTCGCCACCCTGCGCATGCTGGCCGAGGTGGTGCACAATGGTGTCCACGTCAGGCAGGAACTGGGCGTGCTTCCCGTTCAACTTCAGATCGGCCTCCAGCTTGACGGTATCGAGGCGCTCCTCCGGCGAAAGCACATTCGCAAACGCAACCTCCGCGATGATGACGCTGTCCGCCTCGCCGAAGGCCGTGGGAAAATCGTGCTGAAACACATTGCGCCGGGTGCTTTGCGTGCGCGGCTCAAACACGGCCCAGAGCTTCTGCCCGGGATACTTGATGCGGAGCGCCTTGAGCGTCTCCCGGATGGCGGTAGGATGATGCCCGAAGTCATCCACCACGGTGACACCCCCGGCGATGCCCCGCACCTCCATGCGGCGCTTCACGCCCTTGAAGGTGTCGAAAGCAGTCTGGATCTGCTTGTTCGAGAGGCCACAGTGCTTCGCCGCGCCCACCACGGCCAGCGCGTTGCGCACGTTCAGCTCGCCAACGAGGTTCACGTGGAACTTGCAGCTCGGCAGCTCGAACTCGCTCGCGGTCGCGCCGAACCGGAGGTTGGTGGCGCGCACGGCATTGTTCTCGCCAAGGCCAAAGCGCTTCACCGGACAGTGAGTGACGTCGAGCAACGGGGCGAGGTTGGGCTCGTCGCCGTTGGCGAGCAGCAGGCCGTTGCGCGGCACGAGGCGGATGAGCTGGGTGAAGGTCTTCTGCACCGCGGCCACGTCCGCAAAAATGTCGGCGTGGTCCAGCTCCAGATTGTTCACAATCGCGACCTCGGGCAGGTAGTGGACGAACTTGCTGCGCTTGTCGAAGAACGCGGTGTCGTATTCGTCGCCCTCGATGATGAACCACTCGCTGTCCGTGAACCGCGCGCCCGCGCCCAGGTTGCTCGGAATGCCTCCAATCAGGTAGCTGGGATTCAACCCCGCGCTCTCGAACACCCA
>CAIPBN010000607.1 GCA_903863315.1 uncultured Verrucomicrobiota bacterium
AAACAACCCCTTCTACGGCTGGACGCTGAAGGGCTGTGCGACGACGACCATTGTTAGCGGAAAAATCGTGTGGCGCATTTAGGCCGCCCGATTAGTTTCAGTGCCAAGTATCTGCATTGCCAACCCATTGCCCGTCATGAAAAAACTCGCCCTCCTCGTCGCAGTCGGCTT
The DNA here is from genome assembly GCA_903863315.1 of uncultured Verrucomicrobiota bacterium. Lineage (GTDB taxonomy): Bacteria > Verrucomicrobiota > Verrucomicrobiia > Limisphaerales > SXTU01 > SXTU01. The sequence continues at coordinate 172 of CAIPBN010000607.1, forward strand.
CGCCGCGTTTCAGTTGTCAGCCGCCGAGGCTGGCTGGATGACGGATTTCGCCAAGGCCCAGGAAAAGGCCAAGGCGGAGAAGAAACTGGTGTTCATGGATTTCACCGGCTCGGACTGGTGCCCGCCGTGCAAGAACCTCCACAAGACCGTGCTGGTCGCCCCGGAGTTCACGGCCTTTGCGAAGGACAATCTCGTGCTGATGGAGCTGGACTTCCCCAACAACAAACCTCAGTCCGCCGAATTGAAGGCGGCGAACCAGAAGCTGGCCGAGCGTTTCAAGGTTGAGGGGTATCCAACCGTGATCGTGCTGGATACGGCCGGCAAGGAGCTGTTCCGCGAAGTCGGCTACAGTGGCACCCCGGCGAAGGCCTACGTGGCGAAGCTCGCGAAGCTGAAGAAGTAATACCAATTGCTGGAATACTCCGTTCAAATCCCCGCTTCGGGGCGAAGGCCGCGCCTCTCCCTCACCCCAGCCCTCTTCCGCTAGGAGAGGGCTCACGATTCCCAAACTCCCGCGATTTCGGCCCCTGTTCCTCGGCCTCTGTGTTCATCGTGTCTCAGTGGTTCCAAACCGATTTCATTGACCACAGAGATGCGATGGACACAGAGGTTCATGGGTGGCTCCCACGGCCAAAAGCTGCGCATTGGGACACCCGTGCCGGCGGCTTGCAGCCGCCGCGTGGCGGGTTGGCCAATTGACGCCGCCGCGAACTGCTGTGGCCAACGGACGGCGGTTGAAAACCGCCGGCACAGGTTCATGGGTGGGGCGATGCGGAATGGAAAACCTCGCTCACTTCAAGGCCTGCACGATGGCTTCAGTCGAAGCCGCAGGGAGCAGCGTGAGCGCGGCGTTGGCCCTGTGCAGTTCATAGACCCGCTGGGTGAAGGCGAATTGTTCCCGCAGGGCAGCGGCATCCAAGGGCTTGCCACCGCCAGTGACCGCTCCGGCGATGATGAGCTGGCGCGGGGCGATGAGCGCGGCGAGTTGGGGGACGTCACCTACGTCGCGCACGATGTTCGCCGCGAGCAATCCCAAGCGCTGGCCTTCATACGGCACCTCGGTGAGGAAGCTCGCCAGCGAGTTCGCGGCGACGACGCGTTTGATGCGCGGGTCCAGCGCGGCGGCGCACATGGCTGCCAGGCCGGTCGGGCCGTTGGCCACAATCGTCACGGGCAACAACTGTCTCGCCTGCGCCGCTTGGTCTATGGCGGCGCGGATGTCGTAGGTCCATGGGGCTAGGATCGAGCGCCCCAGCCACAGCGACCACGGCGCGCTGTTGTGATCGGGGGCCCGGCCGATCTTGTCGTTCGGAATCGCTTCCGCACCCACAACACGCAGTCGCACGGAGTGGACTTGGTAGTTGGCCTCGCGCAGCGCCTTGGCCAGGGGACTCGTGACGGCCTGATTCGGACTATCGAGGTCGAGCAACAGCACGGTTCCCCGGGGCTTGCCTGCGCTGGCCGGACCTTGGACCCATGCGCTGCCAGCCGAGTTGCGTTGCTCCACCGCCAGCAGATTGACGCCCAAGATTTGGGTCTCCAAGACGGTGCGCGCGGCCTTGGCCCGTGATTCCCATGCGGTAGCCGAAGTCGGCGCGGGAGTGGCCTTCAACTGTTTGAGGCCCTCGGCGGCGGCGAATTTCGGGATCGTCATCCAGTCGTCCGGCCGCGTCTGGCCGGGGTAGCAGCGGAGGGTTTCGGGATCTTCCGTTTCAAACTTGGGCTCGGGGACGGGGGAACCATCGCCCTCGCCTTTCAAGTGCTTGGCCATCCAGCCATACATGGCCTCGCGCATGGGCTGGCTGTAGGCGTGGGGCGACTCGAACGTGGTGTGGCGCACATTCGCCGGCTGACCGTGTAGGGCGAAGACCGGCGCGGCGAGCGCGAGGGATTTCTTCGCCTCGGCAACGGAGAATTGCGGAGAATCCTTGGTCGCGCTGATCACCATGAGCGCGCGCGGCGCAACCATCGCCAGCAGGCCCCACTCCTCGGTGAAGCGCAGCGCGCCGGGGACGACTTCGCACATGCAACAGGCGGTGCCGAGATAGGCCTGGTAGTTGCCGACCGAGCACACGGGCACGACGGCCTTGAAACGTTCGTCGAACGCGCCGGCATACATGGTCTGGTTGCCGCCGCCGCTCGCGCCGGTGATGCCGAGGCGGGTGCCGTCCACCTCGGGACGGTTGAGCAGATAGTCCACCGCGCGCATGTTCTCATAGACTTGCAGGCCGGACAGAGGCAGGCCGACGGGGAACAACGTGGCGGCCGTCATCTCGCCGTGATACTCGCCCAGGCTTTTGCCTACGGCGCGTTCCCCGGCCCCGAAGGCGTCCACCACCAGCACGAAGTAGCCGAGCTTGGCGAGTCCGATGCAACGGGATTGGACCACCGGATCCTGCTTCGCGCCGCGCCAGTGGCCGTGAACGCACAGCACCGTGGGAAGCCTGCCGGGCTGGGCGGGCACGTAGGCGTTCGCGGTCATGCGCACGCCGGGGAGGGTTTGGAAGGTGAGTTTCTCGATGCGGTAGCCGTCCCGCTGGAGCACGCCGTGGGATTGGGGATTCAACGGGGCAGGGGACTGCGGCCACGCGCCCCAGGCCCGCCGGAGGTTTTCACGCAGCACGGTGCGCTGCTGGGTCCAGGCAGCCAGTGTGGCAGGAGCCTTGTCACCGGCCCGCAACTCGGCGGCGCGCGCTTTGATGAAGTGCTCGAATGCGCGGGAAGGTTCATTGGTGGATTCGGCGGCGTGCGCGGCGGTCAGGCTCAAGGCGCAAAGCAAAGGGAACAACAGGCGAACGCGTGATTGCGGTGACATGGCGGAGTTGTCGCCAGCCGCAGCGGTTTCGGCAACGTGTTTTTGGCGCGACGCTGGCCGGGCTTGAGCTGTTGCATGTGAGCTGGCATGATCGAGTCCATTCAATCCATGAAAACCTCCATAGCATGTTTGCTGCTGACCACTGCCTTCACCCAGCTCATTGCCGCTCCGGCCCCAGACGTGGCCGGTCTGGCCAAGGCGCTTACCTTCCACGCTTCCTTCGATCAGGGACTGGACGCGGATTTCTCACGGGGAGAAAAGGCCTGCTATTACCGGCAGGGGAAGTCACTGGTGTCGGCGGCCCCCAACGAGGAGCTCAAAGTCGTCTCGGGAGCCGGGCGTTTCGGCGGCGGTCTGCATTTCACCAAGAAGGGAAAGACCAACCCGGCCTTCAAGAGCGCGGGCGTGCTGGACTACAACGCCAAAGACTGGAGCGCCGCTGTGTCCGTGTGGTTGCGGCTGGACCCGGACAAGGATTTGGAGCCCGGCTACTGCGATCCGGTGCAGATTGTCGGGGACGATACGAAGAAGGGATTCATTTTTCTGGAGTGGTCGAAGGACGAGACCCCGCGGCATTTTCGTTTCGCGATCCGTCCGCTGTTCCCGATCTGGAATCCGAACAACCTCGACTGGGCCAAGATGACTGCCGAGCAGCGGCCGGCGGTGCAGTTGACGCGCGCGCCGTTTTCGCGGGAGGCGTGGACGCACGCGGTGTTCTCATTCGCGCACATCAACGACAAGACCAAGAAACCGGTTGGACGGCTCCACTTGAACGGTGAGCTCAAGGGAGCGATTGAGAACTGGGATTTGACCTTCGGCTGGGATCCGGCGCAGGTGCTGCTCGTGCTTGGCGCGTCTTACGTTGGCCATCTGGACGATTTGGCTGTCTTTAACCGTCCGCTCACGGACGCCGAAGTGAAGCTGCTCTTCGGTCTCAAGACCGGCGCGCGCGAACTGCATTGAGCTTCGCTTGAAAGTTCGGAGTTTCGCCTGCCGGTCTCGGCGGGCAGTGAATCCAGCGAGGCCGCTCACTGCACCTTCACGCAGATCAAGTCGCCCCGGGCATTGCGGCAGTAAACCTTTCCGTGTGCCAGCACGGGCACCGTCCAACAGCGGCCGCCGAGCGATTGATGTCGGGCTGTGGGTTTGAACTCGCGAGGATTGGCGGGGACCGCGAGCAGTTCACCGCGCTCGCTCAGAATGAGCAGCACGCCGTCGGCTGCGGCCATGACGGAGCCGCAGCCCAGGCCAGTGCCTGGCGGCACTCGCCACTTTTCCTTCCCGGTGGCGAACTCCAAGCACACGAATTCCGTGGGCCGTCCCCGGTGCGCCGTGCCGTCGAAGCCGTAGAGATGCCCGTCGATCAGCACGCTGTTGTTCATGTGGTTGCACATGCCCTTGTGCTCGTAGTGCTTCTTCAACTGATCGCCGGTCAGTTCCAGGAGCGCGCACCCGCGGTCGTAGCCGGTGGAGATGAAAATCTGCGACCCGAGGATGATGGGAGTCGTGGCCGTGGTGTCGAACGAGGTTTTCCAATCCACCGTGGCCACCGTGGTGCCGTTGGCCGCCTCCAGCACGGCGAGGCCTTCGGTCTTCATCACTGCAAGCAGCTTGCGGCCTCCGACCGTGAAGGCCTTGGGCGTGCCGTAGGCCGGTGTGAAGGGCTGGCTTTTCCATCGCACGCGTCCCGTGGAGGGATCGAGGGCGAAGGTGGGCCCCGCCTCGATCAGCAGGGTGTCGTCGTTGAGGAAGTAGGGTGAGCAGGCGAATCCCCACTCGGGCGGCTCTTCCAGTCCAGCTTCTGCCAGCATGTCGCGCTGCCAGACCAGCTTGCCGGTGGCGGCTTCTTGGCAGTGCAGCCGGCCATGCTTGCTGTAGGTGAAGACCTTGCCACCTCGCACCGTGGGAGTTGCGCCCGGCCCGCCTTCGTAAAAGCGATCCAGCAGCGGTGCCGGGTAGGTGTGCCGCCAGAGTTCCGCGCCCGTCTCGGCGTTGAAGCACCAGATGGTCTCAGTGCCCGCGCTTTTGGCACCGCTGTGCCCAAGGGTGAACACCCGGCCCTCCGCGACAGCCATGGAGGAAAAGCCGATGCCGACTTTCTTCTGCCAGAGTGTTTGGGTGAAATCCGGTTTCGCCGGCAGACGCTCCGTGGAAATGCCATTTTCATCAGGCCCACGCCACTGCGGCCAGTCGGCGCCCAGGAGCGGGCAGGTGAACGGGATGAAACTCCAGAGCAGCAGGGCGAGGAGGCGGTGTCGGCGCATGGTGGCCCGAGGTTGCCAAGCTGCCCGGAAACTGTCGATGGGTTGTGCTGGTCGCTGCCGCCGGGGGGCACACCCGACTGCTTGCCCAACGCCAGCGCTTCAGCAAAGCTCGTCGCGCATTCACCATGAAACACGTTTCGCCCATTCACTGCCTGCTCGGAATCCTGCTGTGGTCCGCTTCCACCCTGACGGCCGCGCTCGCGCCCACTGATTGGCCGGCTTGGCGCGGGCCCACCCGCGACGGTCTTGCCGCGCCTGGGCAGAACCCGCCCACCCAGTGGAGTGAGGCAGAAAGCATTCTTTGGAAAGCGCCCTTGCCGGGCCGCGGGCACAGTTCGCCCACCGTGGTTGGCGACCGCATCTATCTGGCCACCTCGGACCCGGTGAAGCGGTCGCAGTCCGTGCTCTGTCTGGATCGCAAGTCAGGCAAGGCCGTGTGGCAGACCGAGGTGCATGCCGCCAACGCCGAGGGGGGCAAGCACGCCAATTCCACCGCCGCCTCGTCCACGGTGGCCTGCGATGGCGAGCGGTTGTTCATCAACTTCCTGAACGGGGGCGCGGTTCACACCAGCGCGTTGAATCTGGCGGGCAAAGTTCTGTGGCAGCAGAAGGTTTGTGATTACGTGGCACATCAAGGATTCGCCGCCTCGCCGGTGCTGCATGGTCCGCTGGTGCTGGTGGCGGCTGATCATCGCGGCGGCGGCGTGGTGGCGGCGCTGGAGCAGGCGACCGGCAAGATCGTCTGGAGCGAGCCGCGCCCCAAGCTGCCGAACTACACCACACCCGCCATCGTGCAGGTGGGCGGCCGAACCCAGATGGTGATGGCGGGCTGCAATCTGCTCACCAGCCTCGATCCGCTGACGGGCAAGAAGCTTTGGGAAGTGACCGGTTCCACCGAGGAATGCGTGGTGACGATGGTCACGGACGGGCAGCGCGTCTTCGCCGGTGGTGGCTATCCCAAGAACCATACCTTGGCTGTGCTGGCTGACGGCTCGGGCCAGGTGGCCTGGCAGAACACCGCGCGCGTTTACGTGCCCTCCATGATTGCGAAGGCCGGGCATCTCTACGCGGTGATGGATGCGGGCGTGGCCGTGTGCTGGAAATCCGACACCGGCGAGGAATTGTGGAAGGAGCGGCTGGGCGGTGATTTCTTCGCTTCTCCGGTGATGGTGGACGATCGGATTTACGCCTCGAACGTGAGCGGCAAGACCTTTGTCTTCAGCGCCACTCCGAAGGGTTTTCAGGTGCTCGCGCAGAATCAGCTTGGCGACGAGGCGTTCGCCTCGCCGGTGATCTGTGACAACCGGATCTACCTGCGGGTCGCCAAGAAGGGTTCGGTCCGCGAGGAATTTCTTTACTGCATCGGCAAGACTGGCCGGTGAGTCAGATGCAAGGGCGCGTTGCGCCCGGTGTTTCACGCCATGAAAATCTCCGCACTGTTCGTTGGCCTGCTGGTTGTCCTGGCACTGAACTCCAGCAGTGTGTCTGCGGCAGCCACTCCGGACGGATGGTCCACCAGCGCACCTCGGGATGAGCTCCGTCCGCTCTTCCGCCACGACCCGCGCGGTGGCCCGGCGGGGCAGGGGAGTTTCATCATCGAGTCCGATGCCCGCGAGGGATTGAACGGCTGGTGGACCAGATCGTTCCCCGTTCGGGGCGGCGAGCACTACCGTTTTTCGGCCCTGCGAAAGACCACCAACGCGGACTCGCCGCGCCGAACGGGAGTGGCCCGGATTCTGTGGCGCGATGCGAAGGGCAACCCGGTCAATCATGACGAACCCTCCTTCGCGTCCTATCGCCCCGGAGACTTTCCGCGTGCCGAGCCGGAGCTGCCTGGCGACAAGGCCACGGATGCGCAAGGCTGGACGGAGGTCGCAGACACTTACCGCGTTCCTGTCCGGGCCACGCAGGCGACCGTGGAGCTGCACTTCCGCTGGGCACCGAAGGCCAAGGTGGAGTGGGCCGGAGTGGCGCTTCAGGCCGTGTCCGCTCCGCCGCCGCGCATCGTGCGCCTGGCTGCCGCGCACTTTGTCCCGCGCAACACGCGGACACCGGCGGAGCGCCGCAACGCGTTTGTGCCCATCATCGCTGACGCCGCACGCCAAAAAGTCGATCTGCTCGTGCTGCCCGAGGTGCTCACTTATGGCGGCGGCCAGACTTATGCCGAATGTGCTGAACCCATCCCGGGACCTTCGACGGAGTTTTTCAGCAGTCTGGCGAAGCAGCATGGTTTGCACCTGGTGCCCGGACTCATCGAGCGCGACCGGCATCTCCTCTACAATGTCGCCGTGCTCATCGGCCCGGACGGCAAGCTCATTGGCAAGTATCGCAAGGTCTGTCTGCCGCGCGGCGAGATCGAAGGCGGCTTCCAACCCGGCTTCGACTACCCCGTGTTCGACACCAAGCTGGGCAGGGTGGGTATGATGGTCTGCTACGACGGCTTCTTTCCGGAGGTGGCCCGCGAGTTGAGCAACCGGGGCGCGGAAGTCATCGCTTGGCCGGTGATGGGCTGCAATCCGCTGCTGGGCGCCGCGCGCGCCTGCGAGAACCATGTGTATGTCGTCAGCAGCACGCACACGGATGTCGCGGCGAACTGGATGATCTCCGCCGTGTATGGACAGGACGGCCGGCCCCTG
>CAIPBN010000608.1 GCA_903863315.1 uncultured Verrucomicrobiota bacterium
AGAGAGAATCGCGGCCACGTTCACTTCCTCGACCGCGCCCTGGCCGTTCTCAATGCGCAAGAGCTTCGTGCGGGTAAGATCGCCCGAGGGCGTGATGCCACCCGAGCGGATGATGGTGGTGATGAGCGTCGGTGAGACCCCGGGCGGAATTTTCAGCGGGCCCGGAGTGATGAACTCTCCGGCCAGATAAATGATCACCGGATCATCGGTGGCGACTATTCCACCGGGGGTTTTCTCCGCCTTGCTCTTGAACTCGGCGGTGACGGTGGCCTTGGTGAGCTGGGTTTCTTCGAGCAGCGCTTTCACGGCTGCCTCAACTTCGCTGATGTCCCGACCGCCCACTTGCACGCGGCCCACCCGGGGCAGAATGATGTTGCCGTCCCGTTTCACGGAGTAAACCCCGTTGAAGCTGTCGTCCTCTGCCACGATAAGCTGGATGGCATCGCCCGTGGCGGCTTTGTCAGGATCACTCGCGCCCATGGCGGACTTGTATTCGGAGACCTTCCCCTGAATCTCGGCATCCACTTTCAACAGCTCGGCCTGCGCGGATTTGAAGCGGGCATCCAGAGAATCTTTCTCCCGGGAGAGGCGGTCCATGTCGCCCTGCTGCCCCGTGCGGTTGGCCATCGCGAACTCGCGGTCGGTGGCCTGAAACTTGGTTTGCAGATCATCGATCTCGCGAAGGAGATATTGCTTCCGCTCCGCGAGCCGATCCATATCGCGCTGCAACGCAACCGAATCCGCCCCTGAACGGCCGGTCCGGACGATATTCCCCTCGGAACCGCCTCCGCCAGCGGTGCTCCGGGTGGAGGAAGCCATTCGGAATTGCGGCCCCTTGCGCTCCGGCTCCGTGGGCGTGGCCCCGAGTGCGGCCGGCACCACGGGGCGGTCCGCAGGCGGAACAGTGAAGGTGGCCGTGGCGGGCGTCGCAGGACGGGCGAGCACCTCCCGAGCGGCGCGTTCCTGGCTGGCGCGGGCGGCTTCGATCTCCTGCATCAACTTCGTGGAATCCGAATCGAGGCGATCCAGCTCGCTGCGGATGGATTGCAGGCGATTGGCGCTCTTGTTTTCAGATTCCAACCGGGCCAGTTCTGCCCGCGCAGCGTTGTAGCGAGCTTCCCAGTCCGTGTTTTCCTTCACCAGCCGTTCCGCCTCCAACTGCAACTCCGATTTGCGGCGCGTCATATCATCCAGCTTTCGGCGCAAATCATCCGGAGCTCCGGAAAGCTGGACGGACGATGCAACACTGGAAGGCGGTGCAAAGTTGGCCGGGACCGGGGTGGATGGAACGATGGGAGGCGGGGTGAAGAAATTCGTCGAACTCGGAGGGGAACGCAGCGGATCGGCGGTCAGTGTTGTGCCGCGACGACCAGAGCGGCTCTCGGCTGTGCGGAAGTCTTCCAGTTTTGACAGCTCTTCATTGGCCTGCTTCGCATCTAAAACCCCGGGAGGCAGCTCCACTGGCCGGGGTTCTTCAGCAATGACAGGCACAACCACCGCTGTTGATCCGGAAAAGGCCGGGGCGGGCCGCGTGACCACCGTGGTCGCGCTCACCGTCCCCGTCGCTGGAGCGGTGGGAGCCGGCAGGCTAGGACTGCTTGGTCGCGGGGCAGCACCGGGACCGGTAGCGCTTGGCACAACGGTGGTGGAGGCCGATGCCGGGTTGAATCCTGAACGAGGCGGAGGCGTGAACGCCGGTGAGGAAAAGCCGGTCGCAGGAACGGCCGGCGCATTGAAGACAGAGGAGGTTTCCGCTGGCGCAACCGCTGGCCGGCCACCGGGCGCGGAGAAAAAGCTGGGCACAGGAGCGGAGGTCGGGGCCACGGCGGTTCCGGCGGGCGGGAGCAGCGAGGGACTTCCTGCCAAGGCTGAACCGCGAGCCTCCAGCGCTCTGAGCTCCTTCTCATAGCGCTCGGCCGTATTGATGTCTCCACGCTGCAGAGCCTGAAAATACTGCCGACGGGTAGCCTCAATTTGCGCTTGGGAAGTTTGGCTGCTGGCGACGGTGGCCCCAAACATCGCCCAGAGGCAGAAGAACAGGGCGCACGAGGTGCGCAATATGCGGCTAGTCATGATAGGGGGCCGAACACGGTCCGTCATGCGAAAAACATACCGGGCATCGCAGAATTGGTCCTGAACAACGCTCGAATGAGGGGTTTCTATGCCAGAGAATAGGGCCGGATGGCAAAGGGAATTTTCCGAACGTAGGCAGCTTTGGCATCAAAAAGTTCGGGTGAGTGTAAGCGAAATAACGTTTTCGACATAGTTGTCGAAGAGGCGGTTCGAATCCCGGAACTCGTGCTGGTAAAACAAGGCCGAGGAGAACGTCGGCGTGTGGGCCATGTTCAGCTCATACCGGATGGTGTGAAGATCGAAACGCAGCGGGCCCGCACCCCGGCCCACCGAATGGGTCCAGGCATAGCCCAGCCGGGTGGTGATCCGGTCGATGATTCGGTAGTTAAACCGGCCCTCGGTGCGAAACTGTTTGCCGCCAAAGGAATTGTTCGGGTTGTCCAGAGGTTCGATGTTCTGCTCCTGAACGGCCGCCTCAAGGATGATGTCAGGGCTGGCTTGCAGTTGCGCGGAATAGCTGACGGTTGTGACCAGCGAGCGGTCCGGGTAGGTGATCGTGCGCAGGTAATCCAACTGATGCTGGAGCCGCTCCCGGGGCCGGTGGCTGAGGGAGACCTGCCAGACGTAGCCCTCGCCCGATTCATCTCCGGCCAGGAAGTAGCCCATCTCGCTGCGCAAATCCAGATACGGCGTGATGGGGCCGCTGAAGCCTCCGCGGGTGGTCGCGTCATAGCCAAACCGGTTGTTCTGGTGCCGCGCGCTGTAGTTGGCAAAGGGCTTAAAACGCAGATTCTCCCGCTCGGAACGCAATTCGGCGATGAAGGTGTCCGAACTGCTCTGCTGTCCCAGGCTGTCCCGCTGCTGCCAGATGTTGGCGTGGGCATAGCCAAAGGTCAGCCGAGTGACCGTCGGCAGCAGCGAACTCACGTTCACTCCAAGAATGTTCTGGTAAGCGGGCGCGGATCGGAACCGCCGGTCAGTCGGTCCCTGCGCCTGCGTGTCACGGTAAGCATAGCGGCCTGCCCGGTCTTCCAGATCCCCCGCCTGCCGGTCCAGCAGATCAAACGAACGCCCTGTCCCAAACCCGCCGCTTTGCACGGTGAAATTCTCAATCAACTGCACATCCACCTTGTTGAAAGGGATGTCGTAATTGAACTGGGTCTGAAAGAGCGGCGCGAGGCTGAAGGTGTAGTCCGCCAGTGGATCGGTGAAGCCCACCTCGCCTTTGAACGGCAGCCAGACCGCCGTGCCAGCCGCCGTCAACCGCATCGCCTCGTTGACTTGATAGATCATGGCCGCCCGCAGTCGCACCACCGCGATTTCCTCGGACTGCTTGCCTACCTCCACGAGGTTGATGTTGTCGCTCCACAACACCGAGCCGCTGAGCGAGAAAACATCGAGGTAGAAGTTGCCCAGCTTGAACTCGGCATCCTCCGGCTTGCCGGCGAATCCGAAGACCGAAAACCCCGTCGTCGGCCCTAGCGGCGCACTGATCTGCAAGTTGCCCTGCCCGTAGCCGAGCTTTGGCACGCGGATGATTCCGTTTTGAAACGTGCGGAAAAAACCCTCTTGGGCCGTGCCAGCATCGCGCACCAAGCTGGACTCCACCGTGCCTTCCCCACCCAGTTCGGAATCACCCCGCTCGTTCAACGAAGTCGTGGTCATGCCCTCGCGGATGCCTCCCGGCCGGATGTTGACCCCGCCAGGCGCGGCCATCTGGCCACCCACCTGGGCGTGCCCCGCGACCACGCCAGTCAATGCGAGCGCGCTACCCAGCAGGGATTGCCAGCGACACTTGGGGGAACGCATGGGGCGGCGGGCGAAGCACCCCGTTCACTGACGGCTGCGTTTGGGCTTGCGCCAGAAGGAGAGCGATCCCGTGGCCGCATTCCGCCATGCCACCGGGAGATAACCAAGAATGCCGAAGGGTCCGAGAAGAATGACTATGACCATCCACGAGAAGCGCTCCTTCTTGTTGAAAGGCTGCACCTGAATGCTCCAGAGCACGCAGCCTAGCATCACCAAGTAGAGTAGCACGGCGATGCTGATCGTCTGGCTGTTGATCTTTACGCTCTCAACGCTGAAACGGTTTAAGATTTCTTTCATGGGCCGGTTCTCATGCTTCTCCAACCCCATTCGGCACGGGTGGAAAGCATCCAATTCATAGTGGACCAGGTCCGACGCGACAATCAAAAACGCCTCACCGCGCCAGCGTTTCGCCTCAGGCCAGATCCACCCACTGCCGCGCCTCGGTCGAGCGCAACGCCGCGTCCGTCACCGCCTGCATCCGGGCTCCATCGTGGAAGGTCACCGCACACGGCCGCTGCTCCCGGATGGCATTCACAAACTCCACCGCCTGATCGTAACGGAAGCTCACCAACGGATCGCCCACCCCGGGATCGCGGGGCGAACCCGGCCAAGTGTAAAACTCCTTGGGAATGGTCAGCGCCTTCATGCCCGGCCCGCCCACCTTGCCGAATTGCAGCTCATTCCAGGTCCCGGTGGTGAAGCTGAAGCTGGCCTCACTGCCATTCAGCTCTACCCGATCAGGGCTGCGCCAGCTTTCGTTAGTGCCGCTGGCCAGCTTCGAACTCTCCAGCACACCGCTCGCCCCGTTCTGGAACTCCGCCAGGATTGCCACCCAATCATCCGTGTCGTTGGGCGCACCATCCCGCGTCGGGGTCAACGTCATCAGGTTCGCCACCAGCCGCTTCATCGGGCCGATGAGGTGGTGAGCGAAATCGATGCGATGCGAAAGCATGTCGCCGATCTCCCCCGTGCCCGCCAGCCGCTTCTGCTGCCGCCAGCCCAGATTTCGCGTGCCCCAGTCCTGCAACCGGCACGAACGGTAATGATAGGGCCGGCCCAGCTCGCCCCGATCCACGAGGTGCTTGAGATACCGCATGGCCGGCACGAAGCGATACGTGAACGCGGTCATGTGGCGCACTCCGGCCTTGTCCGCCTCCTCGGCCATCTGCTTCGCATCCGCCGCATTCAGCGCCAAGGGCTTCTCACTCAGCACATGCTTGCCCGCGCGGGCGGCAGCGATCGCCACGGGCGGATGAAACGCGTTCGGCGTGGCAATGATGATGGCGTGGACGTCGTCGCGGCTGACGATGTCCTCCCACTTCGTCGAGGTGACCGGCACGCCGGTTTCCTTCCGGGCGGCTTCGAGCGTCGCGGGATTGGCGTCGCAGAGGGCGTGAATCTTCACGTCCGGGCACAACTTGAGTCCGGGAACGTGGTTTTGGAGGGTGATGCCGCCGGTGCCGATGATCGCAAAGTTCAATGTGCTCATGTGAGAAGCGCGGCGAGTATGGCGGGCAAACTTCCCCGAAGGCAAGCAACCGGAGGCTGGCCGGGACCAGCGCCTAGCCCGCCAGCTTCGGCGGCTCGCTGCTCTCGCCCGGCGCTTCGCCAACGCCGGTGGCATGGCGCAAGTGCGTGGCCAGCCAGTGCAGCTCGTCGTTGGTCAGGTTACTGAAGAAGCCGTGTTTCCGGTTGGCGATGTCGTGAAGTTGGAGTTCTAGCACCGGCACGTTGTTGATCACCATCCCGCTTCCGCCTACGCGAATGGCAGCCAGCTCGGCGGGAATACGTTTGAAGGTCTTGGTGCCAAAGAGCGACTGCTGAACGATGATGAGCTCGTTCCGCGAGGCGCGGAGACTGGCCTTCCGGCGCATCTGGTTCACGGCGGCGACAAGCATCCCGACACCGGCCAGACCGAACAGGCCGATGACTACGCCTGGGGTTGCCTTGCTTTGATTCCGACGCCGTTTCTGTGACTCCGGGGCGATCACGAACACAGCCCCGACCACACCGACAAACACCAGCCAGATGATGGCAAAGAACAACAAGCCGCGCGTGCTACGCGCCCCTTGCGGCGGCACCACCGCGATGATGCCGCCCGCCTGTTCCGTGATGCGGAGCGTCGTCGCAGCCGGCGGGTCGAGACGATCGCCGCTGAGTCCCTCCCTGCTGGTGGCGGAGTGCGTGACGGTCTGGGCGACGGGAGGCGGCAGCGTGGTGCCAGTTTGAGCAGCGAGATCCGCCGTGAGGCGGTTGGCCAGGCTCTCCATCCACGCCCGTGAATACCCCATTGTCACCAAACGCGGGTTGGCGGTGCCAACCTCGGCTCCCAGCATCCCCGTGTCCGCCAGGGCCCCCGACTTGACGGGCTGGCCGTTAATGCGCACGGCATCCGTGACCAGCGTGAACCGCTGGATGTCCTTGAGCGGGATGCGTCGCGTCCACCAAAACGGCCCGCCACGCTCGCGCGCGACGAGTTCGCCGGACCGGACTTCGATTTCGCACCGGCCACAGAGCGCGAACACGCCGAGGCCGATGATGCCCAGTCCGACGCCCAGAAACGGAACGCCAAAAAGCGCAAAGAGCAGGCCGCCAATTTGAAAACCATCCTTCTGCGACACGCCCAGCACACCGAGGATCCAGAAGAGCGCGAACCCGCCGAACAGGCAGCCAAAACCAATGAAGAAGACCGCGATGAACTTGAGCGGCCCCGTCTCGCGCGGCGGCAGCAGGTAGCGTGTCCCATGGCGGCTGGACTCAACGCGGATTTCAGGCGGCAGCGTCGGACTCATGGCTGGGAATCGTTTAGCTCCCGCTGCCGCACGGGTAAAGAGGATTGCGGGAATTGCGCGAAGTCATAGAGTCCAGCCCGCGTCCAACGCCCAATTCAAACATGAAACTGACCGCCCTTCTTTCCCGTCGCACCTTCGGAGTCCTGCTTGCCACCTCGGCTGCCACGCTGGCCGCTGCCGCTGAACCCGATTGGATCACCTACGCGCCCAAGGCCGGCCCCGGCCAGGGTAAGCACATCGTCTTCCTCGCGGGCGATGAGGAGTATCGCAGCGAAGAGGGCCTGCCAATGCTCGCCAAAATTCTCAGCCAGCGTCACGGCTTCAAATGCACCGTGCTCTTCTCCGTGGATGCGGATGGCACCATCAACCCCGACGCCGGCGGCAGTCTCTCGCACCCCGAGGCGCTCGATTCCGCGGACGCCATCGTGATGCTCCTGCGCTTCCGTCACTGGAACGACGACGCGAACAAGAAGTTTGAGGCCGCCGTGAACCGGGGCGTGCCGCTCATCGCGCTGCGCACCAGCACGCACGCCTTCAACGGGCTGAAGGGACCTTACGAGAAATGGAACTTTGGCAACAAAGGCGGCTTCGGCAAACAAGTCCTGGGCGAGACGTGGATCTCCCACTGGGGCCGGCACAAGGTCGAGGCCATGCTGGGCGTCATCGAACCGGGCGCGGAGAATCACCCCATTCTCAAGGGCACCGGCCAGATTTTCGCCGACTCCGACACCTACGAAGCCTATCCGCCCGCCGACGCGAAGATTCTCGTGCGCGGCCAGGTGCTCAAGGGCATGACCGCTGACACCCCGCCCGCCGACTACAAGAAAAAGCGCGCCAGCGACAAGATGGAGCAGGGCGTCAACGACCCGATGATGCCCGTCGCCTGGACCCGTGAAGTGCGGAACGAGGCCGGCAAGGTGAACAAAATCTTCACCACCACCATGGGGGCGGCCACTGACCTCCAGAGCGAAGGCACCCGCCGCCTGATCGTGAACAGCGTCTTCTGGGGCCTCGGCCTCGAAGTGCCCGCCAAGGCTGACGTGAACTACATTGGCGAATACAAGCCCTCCATGTATTCCTTCAAGGGCTACAAAAAGGGCGTGAAGGTCTCCGACCTGAAGCTCTGATCAGCGCCGTGGCGGCTGGCATCCGCGCCTGTTTCAGACAACTGGAGCGCCGGTCCCCGACCCGGCAAGTTGATGGCTGCCGATTCATGCCGGGTCAAAGGCGGCGCTCCTTTTCTCGTGCAATCAGCTCGCCCCGCCGCTGAAATCCCACCGTGCAACGCACCTTTCTCGGCATCGAAATCGGCGGCACCAAGCTGCAACTGGTGGCGGGCGACGCGGACGCGCAGATCACGGCTCGCCGCCGCTTCACGGTGAACAAAGCGCGCGGTGGCGCGGGCATTCGTGAGCAGATCGACAGCGCGTTACCGGAGCTGATGGAGCTGGCCAAGCCTTCCGCCATCGGCGTCGGCTTCGGTGGGCCGGTGGATGCGGCGACGGGCCAAATCTGCTGCTCGCATCAGATTGAAGGCTGGTCCGAGTTTCCGATTGGAGAGTGGCTGCGCGGCCTGAGCGGCCTGCCCGTGACCGTGGACAACGACGCGAACACGGCGGCGCTCGGTGAGGCCAAACGCGGCGCCGGTCAGGACAGCAATCCCGTCTTCTACGTTACGCTCGGCAGCGGCGTGGGCGGCGGACTGGTCGTGGACGGGCACATCTATCACGGTGCGAAGCCAGGCGAGGCGGAGATCGGTCACGTGCGCTTGGACAAGTCCGGCGTCATCGTCGAGCACCGCTGCGCCGGCTGGGCGGTGGACCGGAAAATCCGCGAGGCGTGCCAACGCGAGCCTTTGAGTCCGCTCTCCCAACTCACCGCCGACGCTGACCACGGTGAAGCTCGCGCACTCGCACCTGCGCTCGCGCAAGGGGACGCATTTGCGCAACGCATCCTCGACGAAGTCGCCGACGACCTCGCGTTCGGTCTTTCGCACGTCACGCAATTGATGCACCCCGAGGTCATCGTGCTGGGCGGCGGTTTGTCGCTTGTGGGCGAGCCGTTGCGTGTGGCGGTGGCGACCGCGCTGAAGCGCTACGTGATGGAAGCCTTCGCGCCCGGTCCGCGCGTGGCGCTGGCGGGCCTGGGCGAGGACGCCGTGCCGGTTGGCGCGTTGCTGCTGGCGCAGGGAACCTCCAAATGATTTGCCGCGAAAGGGCGCAAAGAAATTCCGCTTTGAGTCCTTTGCGTTCTTTCGCGGCTAATACAGTTTCCCGGTATGAACATCGAACTCATCAACACCGGCAGCGAGCTGATGCTCGGGCGTGTGCTCAACACGCACCAGCAATGGCTTTGCCGCCAGCTCGCGGACCTTGGCTACTTCGTCACACGGCAGATCGCGGTCGCGGACACGGCGGACGACATTGAGCAGGCGGTGCGCGAAGCGTTGGGCCGCGCGGACTTCATTGTCACCACCGGCGGCCTTGGCCCGACCTCCGACGACATCACGCGCGACCGCATCGCCGCTCTGCTGGGGCGCAAGCTGAACGAAGACCCGGCCATCGTCGCGCATGTGGAATCCTTCTTCGCGAAACGCAACCGCCCAATGCCTGCCAGCACGCGCGTGCAGGCGATGGTCCCCGATGGCGCGCTGGTGCTGCACAACGCCCACGGCACCGCGCCCGGCCTCGCGCTGCACGTCAGCCCAAATCCGTTCCGCACCGACGGCAAGGCAAGCTGGCTCGTCATGCTGCCGGGTCCGCCGCGCGAGCTGCGACCGATGTTCACCAACCAAGTCGCGCCACTGCTCAAGGACAAGCTCCCACTCGACGGCGACTTCGTCTGCCGCACGCTGCGGACGGTCGGCATTGGTGAGTCGTATCTCGAAGAACGCATCGCCGCCTCGCTCAAGCCGCTGATGGATGCAGGGCTGGAACTCGGTTACTGCGCGCATTCCGGCGCGGTGGACGTGCGGTTCGTCGCGCGTGGCTGCGGCGCAGATGCGGACGTGGCCGAGGCGGCGCGCATCGTTTACAAGCTGGCGGGCGAACACATCTTCGGCGAGGGGGACGACGAACTGGAGCAGGTGCTCGTGCGGCGGCTCACGGAGCAGAAGCAGACGCTTGCGCTGGCCGAGTCATGCACCGGCGGCTTCATCGCCAACCGCATCACCAACGTGCCAGGCGCGTCCGCCGTGCTCCTCGCCGGGCTCGTGACTTACAGCAACGCGGCCAAGCAGCATTTCCTCGGCGTGCGCGCGGAGTCGCTCGCGGCCCACGGCGCGGTGAGCGAGGCCGTTGCCCGCGAGATGGCGGAGGCTGCGCGTGCGCGAACCGGCGCGGACTTCGCCCTCGCAGTGACGGGCATCGCTGGTCCGGGCGGCGGCACGCCGGAGAAGCCAGTGGGCACGGTCTTCATCGCACTCGCCTCGGCGCGCGGCACGAAAGTCATCAATCCGGTCAACCGCTACGACCGCGAAACATTCAAGTATCTGACTTCGCTTCAAGCGCTGGAACTGCTCCGAAGGGAACTGCTACTGCCCTTTGAAAGTCCGGATAATTCCAACTGAGCGCTACGGAGCGCGCCTTTTTCCTTCGCGGATGCGCGCTGGTTAGTCGCGCCCAAAGCAAAAACACCCGCCGGCTTGCGCAGGCGGGTGCTTGACGAAAGGGGGATTGGACTAGCCGTTGTCGCCGATGGCTTCCACGGGGCAGCCTTCCTTGGCCTCTTTGCACTGAGCCTCTTCCTCGGGCGTTTCGGGCTGCTTCTTCACGTAGGAATAGCCGCCGTCGTCGTAGCGGGTGAAATTTTCAGGAGCGGTCTCGCGGCACAGGTCGCAGTCGATGCACTGGTTGTCCACGAAATACTTACCGGAGACGTTCTCTTGGTATTTGTTAGCAATGTCGGCCATAAAGTGTCGTTAGTCGTTGGTTGAGACGGACGGGATTTATGCGGGTGCCACCGGGAGTTGGCAAGCCCTTCTCTTCAGGCATCACGAGTTTCACTTCCGCTCAAATGATGAGGCATGAAGATGAACAAGGTTAATTCCCGGGTTTCAGGGCGAAATGTTTCAAAGCACAGGCTGGCTGCGGCGCAGGATTCTCATCCGGCACGGCTTGCCCTCAGTTCACGAAGGTCAGTTCGTTGGTCTCCAGCAGCACCTGCGCGAGTTTTTCCCAAGGGTAGAGCCGACGTGCGCTGGAGGGCGGGCCAAATTCCTGACGGGCGTTCCACTGCTTGCCGGTGGGGGCGGGCGGATTCTGCGCGGGGTCAAGTTGCTTGATGATGGGGGCCCAGGTGAACGTGTCGCCCTGCGAGCCCGCGCGGCAATCGACCACGAAGTCGATGGTCTCCCCCGCCGTGACGCGCAGGCGCGGGATGTTGAAGGCGACTTCGTTCTTGAGCGCCACGCCGCGCATCAGGTTGCCCACGCCGCTGTAGATGATGTGGCCGGTCACGCCGTCGGTGGTGCCGGTGCCGGTGTGCGCCAGCGAACTCTCGATGCTCACGAGCATGTCATCCAGGGCGGTCCAGCGGCGGATGATGGACTGGGTGAGCATGAGGCCAGGATGACCACCCCCCGCAGAGAGGTGCAGATTGCCGGAGCGGGAATCCGGCAGGCGGGCCGCGCCCTGATAGAAACGCGTCTGCGAGTTGTAGGGCAGCGGCCAGAAGGCCGCGACCCGACCGGTGCGGTTGTCCAAGCTGCCCACGCCATATTCCCACGGGGGCTGCCCAGGCAACGGGCCGCGCGGCGAGGTCATCTCGCTGACCA
>CAIPBN010000609.1 GCA_903863315.1 uncultured Verrucomicrobiota bacterium
CCGCTTTCGACCGTGAACGATCCGGCTGACCGCGACACCGGCTACACTGGCGAAATCCGGCTTCCTTGGGCTGGCCTTGGCGCACCGGCTGCGCAACGTCGGGCAGATGGCAGCTATGCGCTGGCAGGCACGCGCTTGCCCATCCTTGCCGCCTCGCTCAACGGCAACCGGGGTGAAGCCACCTACCATTCCAGTGCCCCGCATCTGCCCCGGCTGATGTTCCACTTCTCCGTGGCGGTGTGGCCCCGCTACCAGTTGGTGGACGAGCCCAGATAGAGGGGCGCTCCGCCCGCCGACTTCGGGTTCAACTTCGGCGTTTGCCTGAAGCCGACTGAGCCTCGGTTGCGCGGCGAAACTTAGCGCGCAGCCGTGGGCGGTTCGGCGAGATCCTTGCCCCGACGGAGGCTGAAGGGATCGCTCTTCACGATGGCCGTCACGAGGGCGGAAAACTTGTGCTCCTGCTTGGCGGCTTCACTGGTGATCTGTCGGATGGCCCGGCTGTCGTAGTATTCCAGGCCACGTCCCAAGGCGTAGGTGAGCAATTGCTCGGCGATGTTTCGGGTGAAAAGTTCCTTCTTGTCCTTGAGCACGGCCTTGAGATCCGCCGGCCCGTTGAAGGACTTGCCATCCGGCAGGGTGCCCGAGGCGTCAATCGCCTCCTCGCCATCCTTGGTGCGCCAGGCTCCGATGGCATCGAAGTTTTCCAGCCCGAAGCCGAGCGCGTCCATCTGGGCGTGGCAACTGGCGCAGGCGGGATTGGCGCGGTGCTGTTCCATCCGCTGGCGGAGGCTGCCGGTCAGTTTGTTCTGCGCCTCGAGTTCGGGGACGTTGGGCGGCGGTGGCGGGGGGGGAGTCCCGAGGAGCTGCTCCAGCACCCAGCGGCCTCGTTTGACAGGAGAGGTGCGGGTGGGGTTAGAGGTGACGGTGAGCACGCTCGCGTGGGAAAGCAGGCCGCCGCGTTCCTTGAGTGGCAGGGTGACGCGGGTGAAGGTGTCGCGCGGGAAGGCCTTGCCGCCGGGGAGCTTGGACTTGGCCGGGGTGCCGGCGCGGTTTCCGGCGGTGTCCGTGATGCCGTAGTGGCGGGCGAGCGTTTCATTCAGGTAGGTGTAGTCCGCGTCGATCAGGTCCAGCACGCTGCGGTCCTCGCGGATGATTTCGCCGAAGAATAGCTCGGTCTCGCGGAACATCGCGCGCCGCAACCCGTCGTTGAAGGCGGGAAAGAGCTTCGTGTCCGGGGCAAAAGTCTGGAGGCGCTTGAGCTGCAGCCATTGCAGGGCGAAGTTGTCCACGAGCGCGGCGGCCTTCGAATCCTTGAGCATGCGTTTGACTTGCGCGTCCAACTGCGAGCTGAGCTGGCGCTTCTCGGCGAGGGCGAAGAGCTCGGCGTCCGGCATCGTGCTCCACAGGAAGTAGCTGAGGCGCGAGGCGAGTTGAAAGTCGTCGATGGAATGCGGCTGGCGGGTTTCTGGGCGGTTGTCCAGCTCGACCCGGAAGAGAAATTTTGGTGAGCAGAGGGTGGCGACGATCGCGCGTTGGATGCCGGCTTCCCAAGGGCGGCCGCCGGCGATGGTCTGATCGACTAGCCGGGTCATTGCGTCCAGTTCCTTCGGCGTGACGGGCCGGCGGTAGGCGCGGGTGAGCAGTTTGGTGAGCAGTTCGCGGGTCTGCTGGGCTTGGGGTTTGCCTGCGAGGCCATCGATCAGCATCAACTGCGAGGCTGGGCG
>CAIPBN010000610.1 GCA_903863315.1 uncultured Verrucomicrobiota bacterium
GCCCGCCATAACCGCGCCATTCTCAAAGCTCCCATTCACCAGTGCGAACAGCCGTTCCGCCGTCGCCACCGCGCGCGGCGATGCATATGCAAACACCACCGACGCACTGAACAACCCAATGACCAAACCCACTGCGGCCATCGTGAACGGACGCGGCGAGAGCCAGGCCAGCCAGCCAGCCCAGGCTGGCGCGGGTGCGGACGGACGCGTGACTGCTTCCGGGCCGCTCCATGCGATGGCTTCCGCCGGTTGCGCGGCAAGGTTACGCAGATTGGCATCCAGCCGCAGCGCGCGACGGAGCCCGGCACGGGCGGCTTTACTGGTGCGCAGGCGGCCCTCGAACTCAGAGAGCTCCTCCGCGCTCAATTCGCAGCGCATGTAACGGTCAGTCAGATTTGTATCGGGGTCAGTGGGCGGGTTCATGTCAAAGCCTCCTGCTTTAAGGCGCGCTCAATGCACTGTGCGAGGTCGCGGCGGATGCGCGCCAACAGCATGTAGAGCGCGGCTGAAGATTTGCCGAGCGCGGCGGCGAGGTCGCGCTGGTCGGTGCCATCGGCGTAGGCCTGCATCACCAGCTCGCGGCGTTCGGCGGGAAGTTTTTGCAGGCAGCCTTCGAGCGCCCGCTCCTCAAGCGCAGCGAGTTCCGTCTCAGCCTCGGCTTCGTGGGCGAGCAGGTCCAGCAGTTCCTCGCTCAACACCAGCCGGTCGCGACCCATCGCACGGCGGAAGGCAAGCGCCTCGAAGCGTGCGACCACGAGCGCCCATTTCAGGAAATCGGTGGCGGGGTCGAACTGCGCGAACTTCCGCCATGCGGCGAGCGCGGTGCGTTGCATCACCTCATCCACGTCCCCCCAGGCGGGCAGCAGGGTGCGGACGAAACGGCGCAACGCTGGCTCGTGGCGGGTGAGCAGGCTCACGAATAGTTCGTAGCTTGCGTCGCCCGGCCGTGATGTTTCAGGCGCAGTGGTCATTCGTATGTTGACTGCCGGAGAGTCGGCCGACTAACAAAGTTTCTTGCGCCGACCGATGGTGCACTGGATTCGATTGCCCCCTCGCTGTGCCACGCCGGGGGCGCGAGCATCCGCACCTCGCAGCCTCGCGAGACATGGTGTTGTGGAAGGCGAGCCGCTTTGTTGGCAGAAAAATCGATTACGCTAACCTAGGCCTCGGCCCCATCCAACACGGTCCGTGATTGTCACAATTTCGGGTTTGGCTGGTCATGCAGGCGTTCTGCCGGCGTCGAGTCACCGAAACACCGCACTCTTCGGGTCGCCGGCGGAGAGGAGGAAGGCGAGGAGGTCGAGGACTTCGCTCGGGTTCATGCCGTTGAGCAGACCTTCGGGCATCAACGAAACGGGCGAGGGTTTGCGGCTCTTGAGGTCGGTCAGTTTCACCTCGGTGGTGTCGCCGGGCGCGAAGGCGTTGGCGGCGACGAGGAGCTTGCCGGTTTCCTCGGCGGTCACGCGGCCGGT
Source organism: uncultured Verrucomicrobiota bacterium (assembly GCA_903863315.1). GTDB lineage: Bacteria > Verrucomicrobiota > Verrucomicrobiia > Limisphaerales > SXTU01 > SXTU01. The sequence goes on from CAIPBN010000610.1 coordinate 1,473, forward strand.
GACGGTGGTGCCGTCTTTCAGCGTGAGGATGCTGCTCTCGTATTGGTCGGAGATGACTTTGCTCGGCTCGATGAGGTTCTCGATAAGGTCGCGCAAGGTGTAGCGGCTGCCGCTGCCGGTGAGGTCAGGACCGACGCCTCCGCCTTCGTTGCCGAAGCGGTGGCAGTTCAGGCACGCAGCTGCGCGGAACAGTTCGCGGCCGCGCGCGTAGTTGCGCCGGTGCAAGCCGTCTTTGGCGAAGGCGAGGATGTCGTCGGTGGTGTAGTTGCGGCCCGGGCCGACGGGCGGCTTCACGTTCTCGGCCACGGCGGGCGGCTCGAACTTCGACAGTGCCTCCAGCGTTTTCCGCTCGGCGGCGTCGGGCACGCGGGTGAGCGCATCAGCGCGGATTTGGTCGAGGAAGCCGCGGAACTGGTTGCCGCCCTGCCAGCGGACAGTCTGCGAGAACCAACTGAAAAAGGTCCGTCGCAGCTCGGGCGTCCAGCCGGCTTGCGCGGTGCGCAAGCCGTAGGCGTAGGCGATTTGCTGCACGTTGGGGCGGCTCGCGCCGGTGTGCAGGAACTTGGGGCCGTAACGGTCGTTGCGGGCCATGCGCTCCTCGGACAACCACGACACCGGCTCGTCGCGCGCGTAGGTCATCAGCCGCAGCGTCTTCGCCACCGCACTCGGCGCGCCAAGAGCCACGAGCGTGTGGGACAACTCGCGGTTGAGGTCGTTGGACTTCGCCGGAAAGAGCGCGTCGAGGCGCGCGATGGTCTTGGCGAGAC
>CAIPBN010000611.1 GCA_903863315.1 uncultured Verrucomicrobiota bacterium
GTAGGCCGTCCTCGGTGTAGCCGGGTCGGAGTTCAAGCGTGTCGCCGAGCACGCGGAACTGCGCGCGCTCTAAGGCAACGTCGTTGCGCGTGTATTGGATGTCCACGAGGCGGGAGAGCAGTTGCTCACGCGTGAAGGCCAGGCCGACGCGCAGCGGGATGACCATCGCCTCGTAATCCTCCTTGCTGCCGATGCCGTAGATGCACGAGACGCTCGCGACAACGATGACGTCGCGGCGCGCGAAGAGCGAACTCATCGTCGAGAGGCGGAGGCGCTCAATCTCGTCGTTTCGGCTGGAGTCCTTCTCGATGAACGTGTCGCTGCGCGGGATGTAGGCCTCGGGCTGGTAGTAGTCAAAGTAGCTGACGAAGTATTCGACGGCGTTCTTGGGGAAGAAGGACTTGAACTCGGCGTAAAGCTGCGCGGCGAGGGTCTTGTTGTGGGAGATGACGAGCGTGGGCCGCTGAATCTGCTTGATGACGTTGGCGATGGTGTAGGTCTTGCCGGAACCCGTAACACCGAGGAGCACCTGATGCTTCGCCCCGGCCTGCACGCCCGCGACCAGCTTCTCGATGGCCTGTGGTTGGTCGCCAGCGGGGGAGTAAGGCGCGACGAGTTCAAACATCGGCGCGAACGGTAGGAGGGAGGTGGAAAGCAGTCAAACCGCAGCGCCCCGGGCTTCTGCGGCCAGTCGATCCACTGCGCCGATAAGGGCATCCGCACGGAAGGGTTTGGCCAGAAACTGGTCGGGCTGGACAGGATGCAAGGCCAGCACTCCGGGCTGGGCGGTGCCGCTCACCAGCAGCGTTTTGAGGTGCGGCAGCTTGGAGCGCACCTCGCCGATCAAATCCAAACCCGTGATATCGCCGATGTCGAAGTCTGTCACGAGAACCACCGGAGGGCTTTGCATGGCGAGCATTTCCGCGCGGGCTGGCAGACCTTTGTCAAACAGCTTAGTCTGGTATCCGGCAGAGGCAATGAGCTGACGGGTGATTTCCCCCAGCAATGGGTTGTCGTCCACGACAAAAACCACCGTGCCGGCAGATTCAGCAGACGGGCAGTTGGCTGGCACGTTCATGACGAGTTGGACAATTGACGCGCACCCTAGGGAGCGCAGCACAAGCTGTCAAATGCCTGCTGCGGATTCTGGATGGATTCGCACTCGCGCCGGCTTTTGGGCCATGTATCATTCCCCCGTTCCGCTTGATGAAGCACGAGTTCAAAGACAGTTGGGTCCGCAACGCCCTCGCGTTTGCACTGCTCCGCCGCCTATGCTTGGCGGCAGCCATGGTCGCCGGCTTGTTCATGCTGTTCAGCCTTGGCTGGGCAGCCGAACCGGCGAGCGATCTGCGGCGGAAACTGCTTGCCGGAGAAGCCGTGACTTTCGCCCCCACTCGATCTGAATCGGAGCGGTTGGTGCCGGCGGACTGGATCGCGGACGCCGCGCGGAAAGGAATTGCCGTCCACCTGAGCCGCGCGGTGATCGCGGAACCGCTGGATCTGCGGCACGCCGCGCTGACCAACCACTTCCGGCTGGACAACTGTCTATTCAAATCGCCGGTCAACTTTTCGTTTACGGTCTTCGAGCGCGGGTTCGACTTCACGGACAGCCAGTTTGCCGCGGACGCGGACTTCTCCGGAGCGACGGCCCGTCGAGCGATGGGGTTGTCGGGCACCGCCTTTTCTGGCCGGGCCAGTTTTGTGGACGCCACAGCTGAGGAAGTAGTCCTAGCCAGCGGCGCGGCGTTTCTCGGACCGGAGGCACGTTTTGACCGCGCCACGTTCCACAAGGCGGCCAGCTTCCATGCCAACCACGGCCAGCCCGCAGCTTTGTTCAGTGGCAACGTGTCATTTCACACCAGCCGTTTTCTGGGGGCAGTGAACTTTGACCGCGTGCGGTTCAGCCATGCCAAGGGGGAGGCTGATTTCACCGAGATGCGTTGCGAACGCACGGCAAGCTTCCGGGGCGCGGAATTTCGCGGCCGGACCTCGTTTCGCTCCACACAGTTCCTTGGCAACACCACTTTCGGAACCTTTGAAGGGCCAGCCGGACCGGGAGCAGCCGCGCGTTTTCTGGGCCCATGCAGTTTTGACAGCATGATGTTCGGCAACGAGGCTGATTTTGCAAAGGCCCAGTTCACGCATCCCGCAGAGCCGGTGAGCTTTGCCAACGGGGCCTTCAAGGGGGACGCCCGCTTTGGGCAAGCACAGTTTGCCGCCGGCGCCACTTATTCCGGGACTCAGTTCGGTGCCATCACGGATTTTCAAGGGGCTCGCTTTCAAGGGACGGAGGAGTCCCCGGCGGTCAGTTTTCAAGACTGCACAATCGGCGGACGCACCTCCTTTGCCGGCGTGCAGTTCGCCGGCAGCGCGGATTTCCGCAACACCCGATTTGGCGGGGAGACAGCGTTCAATGGCGCGGCCTTCAGCGCGGAGGCGCTCTTCACCTACGCCCGGTTTGAGCGCACGGTTTCGTTCGGCGCCCTGACAGCGGAACAGGTGCCGGGAGCGGTTTTTGCCGATGCCACGATTTTCACGGGCGTGCGCTTTGAACTGGATGCGTTCTTTGAGCAGGTCAAGTTTACGGCGACCAACCGTCCCGTCTCGTTCTCCTCGGCCGTGTTCGCCGCCGAAACGGCCTTTGATGGCGCACGGTTCTCCGGGGATGCCAATTTCGTGCGCGCACAATTCGGCTCCGCAGCGACTTTCACCGGGGTGGCATTTCTGCACCCGGATCTGACCGTGCAGTTCAATTCCATCAAAGCCGGCAAGACCCTCAATTTCACGGGTGCCCGATTTGCCGGTCCGCTGGATTTTGTGGCAGCAGAGGCGGTTGGCCCCGTTCAGTTCGCGGGCGTGGTGTTCGGCGGCAACGCGCTGTTCAACGCCATGGCCGTCGAACGGCACGCGGTCTTTGGCCCGATTGGCACGAACTCGCCAACTCATTTCAAGAAGACGGCGGACTTCATCGCCACGCGGATTGGCGGCCAACTGGATTTGGCGGCTGCCCGGTTCGAGGGCGAAGCATTATTCCGGGGGGCGAACCTGCAACGCGGACTCATTCTGAGCTGGCGCCCCGGGGCCACCGGTGAGGTTCACGCCGCCGAATTCCGCGCGCGGGCAGATTTCCGCAATGTGCAGGCAGCGGAGCGAGTGCAGTTGGCGGGCGTCACCTTCCACGAACATGCGGCCTTTGATTCGACGAAGTGGGATGTGCCGATGGCCTTCGACGAAGTCCGCTTTCGCAAGGGCGCGAGCATTACCCGGGCAGCTTTCCCACAGGGCGCAGACTTCAGCACCTCACGGTTCGAGGGATTGCTGGACCTGACTGACTCCACCTTCCGCACGTTGCGCCTGACGACACTGGCGAAATGGAGCGATGGTCCAATCGAGTTGCGCGGCAGCACTTACGAGGAGTTCAGCGGCGATGTGGATGCCTTGCTGGAGGCGTTCACCCGGGCCGACCGGCCCGTGCTGACACGATTGGAGAAATCTCTGCGTCAAGTGGGGCGGGACGAGGAGGCGGACATCGTTTATCTGCAAGGGCAAAACCGGGAGCGCATTCGGAACTGGGAAGAACATCGCTACGGTGAATGGTTCTTCCGCAGTCTCTACGGAGTGCTTGGCAACTATGGTGTGCGCCCCTACCGGCTGCTGGTCTTTTCCGCCGTGCTGGTCTGGCTGGGCGCGCTGGTCTTTCAACTGCCCGGCGCGGTGCGACGAAGGGATCTGGCCTCAGGCACCTCGCATCCGGCCGGCCGGTTGAATCGCTTCGACGCGGTGGCGTTGAGCATCTGCTACTTCCTGCCCGTTGAGTTCCCGTTGGAAGAGGAATGGATCGCGGCCACGAGTCCGTTGAGCTACCGCCTGCCGCTTGTAAACAAAACTGTCCAGCTCCGGCCCGCGGCCATTGCTAACTTTGTCCTCCGCTTGTCCGGCTGGATCGTGGTGCCGTTGGCGCTGGCCGCCGTCACCGGTTTGCTGAAGACCAACGGATAACTTCGTGTGGTCAACCAGCCTTCCATCACCGGGCTTCATCCAACGCTGGCGTTGTGCTTCCACAGAAATGTTTGAAGTTCCACCGCCGACCGCCGTCGCTAATCACGCACCATGAATTCAAGCATCAACTCATCCCGCCGTTCGTTCCTCAAACAACTCGGAGCCGCCGGCCTGGCTGCTCCATACGTCACAAGCAATTTGCTGGCGGCGTCTCCGCTGGAAACTGTCCGCCACGCCAGCTTCGGCGCAAGCGGCATGGCCGGCGCGGACTGGGGGGCCATCACCAGCCACAAACAGGTCAAATTCGTCGCCGTGGCCGAGGTGGATCTCTCACGCGCGGAGGCGGCAAAGAAGCGGTTTCCCGACCTCAAGGTCTATCAGGACTGGCGTGAGATGCTCGACAAGGAGCACAAAAACCTCGACTGCGTGAACGTCTCCACGCCCGACCACATGCACGCGCCCATGGCCATGGCCGCAATGCAGCACGGCCTGCACGTCTATGGCCAGAAGCCGCTCACGCATGACGTTTATGAGTCTCGCCGGCTGACTGAGGTGGCGCGGGAAAAGAAGCTCGTCACCCAGATGGGCATCCAGGTTCACTCCAGTTACGAATACCGCGTCGCCGTCCAGCTCGTGCAGAGCGGCGTGGTGGGCAAAATCAAGGAAGTCCACACCTGGAGCAGCAAGAAGTGGGGTGACAGTGCTCCCCGCCCGGACAAGAACGATCCCGTCCCCGAGAACCTGAACTGGGACCTGTGGCTCGGCGTGGTTTCCGCGCGGCCTTACATCGGCGGCGGCTATTATCATCCGGGCAACTGGCGCAAGCGGCTGGACTTCGGCACCGGCACGTTTGGCGACATGGGCTGCCACATCTACGATCCTGTCTTCAAGGCGCTCGGCGTGACCGCGCCGCTCACCGTGCGCTCCGAGGGGCCCAAGCCCACCGAGCACAACTGGGCCAATGATGCCATCGTGCATTACGTCTTCCCCGGCACGCCGTTCACCGACGGCCCCACCGTCAAAGTAGTCTGGTATGACGGCAGCCAGCGCCCGCCGGCGGCCATCACCGGCCTGCTCGGCAAAATCAAGCAACCCGACCAAGGTTCGATTTTCATCGGCACCAAGGGGGTCATGGTGCTGCCCCATGTCGGAAAGCCAATCCTGTTGCCGGAGGAAAACTACAAGGAGTTCGCGCTGCCCAAGCTTGACCCCGTGAACCACTGGCATTCCTTCGTCGAGGCCGTGCGCGGCAACGGTAAAACCTCGGCGAACTTCGACTACGCCGGGCCGCTCACGGAAACCATCCTCCTTGGCGGCATCGCCTCTCGCTTCCCACAGACCACGCTCGAATGGGATGCTAAATCGCTGACCTTCAAGAACGTGAAGGAGGCGAACCAGTTCGTGCGCCGCACCTATCGCAAGGGCTGGGAAGTGAAGGGGTTGAGCTGAAGCAGCGTTCCCAGCGGGCAAGAACTCCAAGTCCTGCTTCACAGGGCTGGCCATTCGCGGGAAAATCCAGATGGCTTATGCCACCTGAAACCCGCCAACATGCGCCCGCGTCCTACCGACACGAACCATGAGCAAGCCGCCGCAGAACGAACACCAGGTCAGTCCGGTGAAATTCATCATCGCCCTGGTAGCAGTCGTTGGCTTGGTGGCGCTGGTGTCGCCCCTGCTGAGCAAGAAGGCCGGCCGCGATTACGCGACCCGTTACGATGAGCCCAAGGCCTTGGGCCATGCGGTGCCCTCTCCCGAGGCCATGGCCGCCAAGGCTGCCGCGCACAGTCCAAACGACCACTCCTGGACCAATGACATGGTCTGGATCGGCGGCGGCTCCTTCCTGATGGGATCGGAGGAAGGCCAGCCAGATGAAAAGCCGGTGCATGAAGTCACGGTGAGCGGCTTTTGGATGGATCGCTACGAGGTCACCAACGAGCAGTTTGAAAAGTTTATCAAGGCCACGGGCTACGTCACCATCGCCGAGCGCAAACCCAAACAGGAGGATTTCCCTGATGCCCCGCCGGAAGCGCTGGTGCCGGGAGCGATCGTATTCACGCCTCCTCCGGGCGATGTGCCGCTGCACAATCACATGGCCTGGTGGCGTTATGTCCCGGGAGCCAACTGGCGACATCCCGAGGGCCCGGAGTCCGATCTCAAGGGCCGCGAGAAGCACCCGGTGGTGCAAGTGGCCTGGTTCGATGCGATGGCCTACGCCAAGTGGGCGGGCAAGCGTCTGCCGACCGAGGCGGAATGGGAGTTCGCCTCGCGTGGAGGCAAGGACAAGCTGACCTACACATGGGGAAATGAGAAAACCCCCGACGGCAAATGGCTCGCCAACATCTGGCAGGGAAAATTCCCAAACGGCAACACGCTCCAGGACGGCTTCAAGCTCCAGTCGCCGGTTGGCAGTTTCGCTGCCAACGGCTATGGCCTCCACGACATGGCCGGCAACGTCTGGGAATGGACCTCTGACTGGTATATGCCGGATTACTACGCCAAGAGCCCGAAGCAGAACCCGCAAGGTCCGCAGGAAAGCTACGACCCAAACGAGCCCGGGGTCTGGAAGCGGATCACCCGTGGCGGCTCATATCTTTGCACCGAAGCGTATTGCTGGGGTTACCGCCCGGCGATGCGCATGAAAACCTCCCCCGACACGGGCCTGAACCACACCGGCTTCCGCTGTGTGAGGAACGGCCCGCCGGTTCCTGGCCCCGCAGGCAAGTGAAATTGCGACGGCGCGGGAAGTTGCCTGCCGAAGACTTATCCGGCTGGCGTGGAAAGAAATCGCCTCAGCATTTCGCGCACGGAATCGAAGGCGATTTCGTCGAGCCGGATTTGCTCGCGAGACAGCCAGCAGACTTCCGTCACCTCACCAGGATCGGTTTGCACGCCCATCGAAGCCACGCGGCCGAGGAAGAAGAAGTCCAGCACCTGATAGGTCACGCCACGGTAATGGTAGCTGTTCGGCAGCGAGCAAAAGTAATCGAGCTGCGCCACTTCCAAGCCGACCTCTTCGCGAATTTCCCGGCGCAAGGCAACCTCCGCCACCTCGCCCGCGTCCACGAAGCCGCCCGGGACACTGAGCTTGCCCTGATGCGGATCCTTGGCTCGCCGGATGAGCAACACCTTGCCGTCCGGAGCAAGCAGCACAGCCCCGACGGCGATGGCGGGATTGAAGTAGAACAGTAATCCGCACGCCTCGCAGTGAAACGGCGCGTGGCCCGGCTCGGAAGAAGGTTTCCCGCACTGTGGACAATGGCGGAACAAGTCGGCTGGTTTCATGAGGCAACGGCTTCTGCTTCAGTAACCGCCTGCTCCAATCGCACCGCCACCCCCTTGCGTCCCCTGCCCCGCCCGCTCAACGGCCTCGCGACGACGATACTCGTCCATCATCGCGGCAGTGGCGGTAGCACCGCAGCGCGAGCCACCGAGGTCGCGGACCTTGATAAGACCGTCGAGGTCGCGCACGCCGCCGGCAGCCTTCACCTGCACTTTGGCAGACACGCTGGCGCGCATGAGCGCGAGATCGTGCTCCGTCGCGCCCTTGTAGTTATAACTGCCGTCGGGCTGCTTCACGAAGCCGTAGCCGGAGGAAGTCTTTACCCAGTCAGCGCCGGCCCGTTCGCACAACTGGCAAAGCCGAACCTTGAACTCGTCGCTGCCCAAGCTCGCACCGCCCTTGGTGAGATAGTCGTTCTCGAAGATGACCTTCACCTGTGCGCCGCGTCCGTGGGCCTCATCACAAACAGCTTTCACGTCGCGCTCGACGTAGTCCCAGTCGCCCGAGAGCGCCTTGCCGATGTTGATGACCATGTCTATTTCCGCCGCGCCGTCGCGGCAGGCCAGTTCCGTCTCGTAGCGCTTCGACTCGGTGCAGGAGTTGCCGTGCGGGAAACTGATGACCGCGCCGACCAGCACGCCCGTGCCCTTGAGCAGCTCAGCGGCGCGCTTTACTGCGTAGGGCTTGATGCACACAGAGGCGACCTGATACTTCGCCGCCAGCTTGCAGCCGTCCTCCAGCTCGCGGTCCGTCATCGTCGGATGCAGCAAGGAGTGGTCAATCATCTTGGCCAGTTCTTCGTAGGTGTATTTCATGAATTCGGTTGAGCGGGTGGAGATTCGGGCAGAATTCCGGCCACGCACGCTTCGTTTTTGTTCGCGCAAAGTCGCGTTAGGAAAAACTCTTTGCACAACGGCGGCAAGGCGTGTTTCAGCGGCTCCAGCTTCCCGTAGTCGCCCTGTCCCTTGAACTTGATGGTCACGATGAACCGGCGGCATCGGCGTTGACGAACCCATTCCAGCACGAGTTCCACGCTCCGCTCCGGCGCGGCGATGACATCGCACAAAAGCCAGTCCACCGGGATTTCTGGCCCGAACTTGAACGCGTCGCCTTGGTGGAAAGTCAGGCGCGGGTTCGCCATCAAGTCCTCGCGCAACGGCGAGCGGTCCACCGCGATGACTCGTGCCCCACGGTTCAAGGCGACATAACTCCAGCTCCCCGGACACGCCCCGAGGTCCACACAGGTCTCTTCTGCTGCGATACGTAGGCCAAGCCGCTGCTCGGCCTCTACCAGCTTTGCAAACGCACGGCTCGGCGCAGCCTTATCGCTTGCCACGGGCAACTCACCCTTCACGAATGGCCAGACGCAGCGGCGCAATTGCCACGGCGTCGGCGCAGGCGCGACTGATAGAAAGCCCGTGTCCGGCGCGGTCAGCCATAATTGCACGAGCGAGGTGGTTTCGTGGAAGGGCGTTTCTGCTTGTTCTAGCAAGCGTAACAGTTGTCTGCGCCGCTTGCGCAACTGCTCCCGAAAAGCTTCCCGGATGAATCTCACTCGGTTTCCACCCGCACCTTCCCCGCCGTAGTGTGCTGCAAGGTGTAGTCGCCACGGCTGGCTTTCGGGCAGGCGCGACGCGACAGCCTCGAACAGTCGCTCGCTCCATTCACGGATGGACACGGCGTTCACCGGCTCGGCGTTCGGGAGCAACTGCCGCGCGAAAGCCAGCACCGGCGGCGTGGCGGATTGCAACTGCACATCTGTCCGCAGCAGACCGGGCGCGAGCAACTCCGTCTCCGCACCGACGAAGGTGCGCTTCAGCTCGTCGCAAAGGATTGGCTCATCGGCCGGCTCAGTGAGAAAGAGATGCATTGATGAGTGACTCGCGGACGGAGCGCCGGTCTCCGACCCAACGCGCTCATGCTTGCGGAGTCGAACACGTCAGGGCGTAGGTCAGGCCAGTTCCAGCCCCCGCATTGTGCCAGTGCTGCTGGCGAACTTGCCGGCCTCGATGCCGAGGCGTTGCAGCATGGAGACGTAGAGATTCGGCAACGGGTAGTTCTGCTTTTCGTCGAAGGCAAGGTGCTGGCCGTGCTTGAAGCCGCCGCCCGCGAGCAGCATCGGCATGTTGCGCGTGTCGTGGCTCGATGCGTTGCCGAGGTTGGAGCCGTAGAGGACCATCGTGTTCGCCAGCAAGTCCGCGCCCGCCTCCTTGGAGGACTTGAGCTTCGTCAGGAAGTTTGCCAGCAGCTTCATCTGCTCCAA
>CAIPBN010000612.1 GCA_903863315.1 uncultured Verrucomicrobiota bacterium
CGCCATCTGCCGCTCGTTCACGCGCGAGAGCGACTGCGCGTAGGCCAGCGCCGCCTCTGGATCCGACTCCGCCCAGCGCGGCATGAGCGCAGTGAGGACGGCGTAGAAGTTTCGCTGCGCACTCTGGCCCTTGAGCTGGGCCAGCACCGCCGGGATGTCCGCAGGCGCGAGATGCTGCGCCGCCTCGAAGATGCCCTGCCCCACCCGCATGTAGTTCGGATCGGCCATCGCCTGCCGCAGCTTCGCGACAATTTCGTCGAGCGAACCAGGCGCGGTGCTGGTTGAGGTGCTGGCCCGGGCGGTGTCGGCCCCACGCGATTCCTTCGCCGCCTTCTTCGCAATGGCGGGCGTGGAGGGGGATGGAGCGGATGGCGTTGGTTTGCCGGCCGGCGGCACAACGGGCGACCCGCTCCGCCCGGCGAAATACCCGCCTGCCAAACCGACCGACAACATGCAGGCACCCACGACCCAAGAACGCACTCCGGTGGAAGACATGACAGCAGCGTAGCCAAGTCCCGCGTGGTCGCAACTCTGCATTGCAGACAGATGCCTTGAACTTTGAACCTTGAACTTTGAACGCCCTGCCCGACCATCGTCGCGTGCGCGTCCACTTCCTCCTCGGCCCTGCCGGCAGCGGCAAGACCTGGCGTTGTCTGGAGGAAATTCGCGCCGAGCTGAAGCACGCGCCCGACGGCCCGCCGCTGCTCCTCCTCGCGCCCAAGCAGGCGACGTTTCAGTTGGAGCGGCAGCTCCTCGAAAGCCCCGACCTCGCCGGCTACTCGCGACTGCAAATCGTCTCCTTCGACCGCCTCGCAAACTGGCTGCTCGAAACCTTCAGCACCGTCCCTGAACTGCTCGACGACGAGGGCCGCGTGATGGTGCTGCGCGCGCTGCTGGCCCGCGAGCAGCCCGCGCTCCGCGTCTTCCGCGCCACCGCGCGCCTGCCGGGCTTCGCACGCCAACTCAGCCAGCTCCTCCGCGAATTCCAGCGCCATCAACTCACGCCCACCAAGCTCGCCCGCCTCGCCGAGCGCTGCACCGAGAGTGCCCCGCTCCGCAACAAACTCCACGACCTCCACCACCTGCTGCGCGCCTATCACGAGTGGCTGGAGCAAAACCAAATCCAAGACGGCGACCAGTTGCTTGATGTGGCCACGGCGTTTCTGCGCGCTTCTCCGTCGCCCATCGCCCATCGTCCATCGCCCATCACCGGCCTCTGGCTCGACGGCTTCGCCGAGATGACGCCCCAGGAGCTGGACCTCCTCTGCGCCATCCTCCCCTTCTGCCGCACTGCCACGCTCGCCTTCTGTCTCGACCCGCACGCCGCCGACTCCCAAAGCTGGCTGTCCCTCTGGTCCACCGTCCGCCGCACCTACGCGGATTGCCGCCAACGCACCGCCGCTCTGCCAAACTGCGAAGTGAGTGTCGAAGAACTCCCTCGCAACCCCGCCCGTAGCCGTTTCCGTGACTGTGCAACCCTCGCCCAACTCGAAGCCAACTGGATTGCGCCCGCCCGCGCTTTGGAGTGCGGTGACTCGTCACCGCTGTCCGCAGACGACTTGTCGCAGTCGAAGGCTGGCGACACTCCGGCTCTGATTGGCGCGTCCGGCGTGCGCCAGCCGGACACCACGAGTCCCTCCGCCACCGCCCGCAACACCGACGGCGAGAACTCGCCGCACTCCAAAGTCCCGCCAGCCCCCTATCTCCCATCCCCCATTCCCCATCCCCTCCGCGCAGCGGTCTGCGCCAACCCCGAAGCCGAGGCCACCCTCGCCGCCCGCGAAATCCTCCGCCACGTCCGCGGCGGCGGGCGCTTCCGTGAATGCGCCGTCATTCTCCGCACGCTCGACCACCATCACACCGCGCTCCGCCGCGTCTTCACGCGCTACGGCATTCCCTTCTTCCTCGACCGCCGTGAGCCAGTCGCGCACCACCCGCTCGCGGAGTTGACTCGCTTCGCCCTGCGCACGCTCGCCTACGGCTGGCAGCCCGATGACCTCTTTGGCGCGCTCAAGTCCGGCCTAGTCCACGACCGCGACGAGGACATTGACTGGCTGGAAAATCTCGCGCTCGCCCACGGCTGGCGCGGCGCGCAATGGCTCGAACCCCTCGCCGTCCCCGAAC
>CAIPBN010000613.1 GCA_903863315.1 uncultured Verrucomicrobiota bacterium
GGGCAAGCGCGTGCCTGCCAGCGCATAGCTGCCATCTGCCCGACGTTGCGCAGCCGGTGCGCCAAGGCCAGCCCAAGGAAGCCGGATTTCGCCAGTGTAGCCGGTGTCGCGGTCAGCCGGATCGTTCACGGTCGAAAGCGGGGAGGGGGCGCTATTGTCGCCCGGTCCAGCCTTTGCAGCCTTGCCCACCTTGCCTCCAGCCCTGGCCTTGAGCTGCACTGCCCGCGCGACGGTAAACATGCCGTCGTCACCAACGAAGCGTTGCCGGTGGAAGGTCACGTCCTTGTAGGACGGCTTGGGAATCTTCGCGAGCGCCTCCGCAGTCGGAAGCTCCACGGCGAGGTTGTTCAAGTGGTTCGCCGAATCGTGATGAATCTCCCAGAACTCACGCACACTGCCGAAGCTGATGAAGAACTCCGCGAGGTCGAGGTGCTTTTCAGGCAGATACTCCTCAGGCACCATGCGGCGATTGCCCGGCGGACCGCTCTCCCGCCCGCTGGCAAGCGCGATGAGGTTCGTGTCGTTCACCTCGTAGGCAATGTAGAGATAGCGCTCGTCCCACGCGAAGCGCGCGATCAGCGGCGGCGGCTCGGTGCGCTGGCCGGGCGCGGCATAAAGATGATTGGCCACAACGACGACGGCGTTTTGCCAGCAGGCGTCGTCGAGCTTGCCGTCAATCACCGGCGCGGTCTTGGCGCGGTAAACTGGCGTGGGCGGCACTGGACTGGTGCCAGCGGCCGCCGTCTTGTCCTTCTGAAACTGCGGCGAGTCGAAGTAGCCGGCCGGCGGCGTCCAGACCGTGCGAAAGCCAACGTGGTAGTAGGTCTCGTCCGGCTTGAAGCCAAAGCGCTTTGCCGCGTAGAAGCCAACCCAGCCGTGATACCACGAGCCGCCGCGCAGGCTGACGGGTTTGCCGTAGTCGCGCATCTTGTCGGCCAGCGGATTCCCGGGGTAAGGCTCCAGCAAATCAGAAGTCCACTCGTATTGGTTGCCGATCATGTCCAGCACGCCGTAGGGCGACGCGCCGCGCGGGAAGCTGCCGACCTGCGTGTAGAGCAGCGGTGGTTTGCCCTTCACGCCGATGTGGCCGTGGTCGGGAGTCGGAGCATCGTTGCCCCACGGGTAGAGCCGGCCGTCGGTGCCGCGCGCGGCCTTCTCCCATTGCGCATCCGTGGGCAAGGCCTTGCCCGCCCAGCGCGCGTAGGTCTTGGCTTCCTCCCAGGTGATTTCACCGGCGGGCAGGGACTGCGCCTCCGGCCGGTCGAAGTGGCGTGTGGTCTCCTTGAACTTCGTCTGGTGTCCCGTGGCAGTGACAAACTGCTTCCAGCGGGCAACGGTCGCCTCCGTTTCATCAATGAAGTAACCGGGCAGCTCCACGGTGCGACGCGGGTAGCAATCCCACGCCCACAACGTCGTCGCGTCCTTCGCGCCGAGATGCTGTGCCACGGTATTTGCCTCCGGCTCATCGAGACCCATGATGAACTTGCCACCGGGCACATAGACCATGCGCGCGCCGTCGGTCGGGTGAACGATGAGCGTGCCGGCAGGCGGCTCGGCAGCGAGGCCGGCGAATGGGAGGAAGATGGCAAGCGCGACGGTCGCGAGGGTGTAGTTTTTCATAGCATGTGCGTTGAGCAGTCAATGTGGAGTGCGGTGACCTGTCACCGCTTTCCGCAGGTGACTTGTCGCCGTCGAAGGCGTGGCCGCGTCCGAGTTCGCCGGGCCACTGGAACGCGGCCCTGCTTGGCCGACAAGTCACCGCACTCCAAAGGGCTGACAATCACCGGTCAATCAGCAGCATGTCCGCCACGTTCAGCGGCAAGGTCACAACGGTCGCGCCGTCGCGGGTCTCGGATTTCAACACGCCGCGCTCGATACTGCGGATGGCTTTCGCGCCGGTCAGGCCGGTGAGTTTCACTTCGAGCTTCGCGACGGGTTTGCCGGTGTAGTTCATCAGCGGCACGCCGAGACGCGCAGGCGCGCCGGCAAGGGCGGGCGTGTCGATGACCGAGCTTTCCACCAGCGTCTCGCTGCACACCACAGGGCGGACGAAACCGGCGGGGAGGAAGTCATCCACCAGCGCGGCGCGCAGGGCGGAGTTCATCGCGGTGGGCAGGAAGTGGCTGAAGCCCGCGTCAGTCGCGCCACGGTCGGCGGGGCGCAGCGGAAGGCCACTCTTCAAGTAGGCTTGGCCAGGGAGGAAGCCAAAGAGCAGTGCGCGGCCTTTGCCGTGGGCTTTTTCGAGCACGGCGGGTTTGCCGTCCGCGAACGTGCCGATGACCTTCGCGTCGGTCGGCACGAGCGTTTGTTTCCACACGATGACGGGCACGTCGCTCACGGCGCGGTCGCCGCGCGTCCACTTCACCTTGTCCATTGGCACGTAGGGCGGGAGGTCCTGCTTGGTGAGGAAGGGCGTGTTCTCCTTGAGCAGATACTTAGGCACGAGGTCGGGGTCGGTGGCGAGCGACTGCGACTTCACGCCGTAAAGTGTGTTCGCGCCGGGATTGGACTGGTTGAATTCGTTCATGAAGCCGCCGCCGCCAAGCGCGACGAGCGTCCCGCCAGCCTGCACCCACTTGGTCAACGCCGCCGTGGCTTTCGAGTGCATCCACTGCTGGAGGATGTAGATGACCTGACAATCCTTCGCGCGGCCCTCGATGACGTCGTCTTCGCTGAGGAAATCCACCGGCACCTGCGCGTGGCGGAGCGCGTAGTAGATGGCCTTGCGCTCGTTGTTGTGCATGGCGAAGGACGAGTTGTTCGCGCCGGTCAGCACGTCGTCCACGCTGGAGAGGATCAGGCCGACCTTCGCGGGCCGCACCTGGCCGTCCATCACGTAATCCTCGAACGTCCCTGCAGCGTGCGTGCAGGCGTGGACCTCGCGCCACATGGGCAGGTCGCGGGTGTCCACGTAGTTCTCGGTGCCGCCAACGGCGGAGGGCGAGGCGCAGAAGTAGTTCACCATCCGCGAGCCGTGCGCGACGGCGGTGAAGAACGACAGGCGGAAGTCGCGCGGCGTGTTGCCGGGTGAATGCGGCATCACATACATGTGGATGGGCAGGTTGTCATACTTCGCGCCGGCGCGGAGACCGGACGTGAGGTAGCCCATCACCTGCACGCTGAACTCGGGGATTTGCCAGACATAATCCTCCGCCCACGGCATGCTCATCGCGCGCAGCTTGAAGGGCCGAATGTAGTCCATCTCGTTGATGAAGTAGTTCGCGTGCGGCGAGTAGTTCGCGCCGGTCAGCACGCCCTTGCTCTTGTAATAAGCGGTGCCGGCGGCGAAGTGCTGGCCGCCTTTCTCCTTCATGCAGATAGTCGAGTAGTAGTAGAGCGGGTGCTTCTTCATCGCGGCGACGGCCTCGGGCGTATCCTTGGACTTGGGGGCAATGATCTTCACCTCGCCGGAGTATTGAACCCCGCGCGCCTTCAGCCACGCGGCAAACTCCTCGTCGGTCACGGGCAGGGATGGCAGGTGAATCTCGTCGCCGTAGCTGACGATGTAGAGGTCGTTGAACCCATCCTTGCGCGCGGCCTCTTGCTTCTGAATCGCCGGCAGGCTCGGGTCGCCCCAGTGCGCGACGAGCGCGCGCTTCTTGCCTTCCTGGTCCACGGCGGTGTTGTCGCCGAGCGCCTTGGCGAGCTGCTTGGCCTCGGGGAAGGCGTTCAGGGCACCGCTGAAGCCGAGGAGGTTGTAGGCGAGAAAACGCTTCGGGACGGAGCCGACCTTGGGGAACTTCGCGACCTCCGCGAGCAGCCAGTCGAGCGACTCCTTTTGGGTGCGAATTTCCGGCAGCCAGAAGCGCTCCTTGAGCACCTTGGCCATCGCCACGTTGGGCGCGACGTTCGCGGGCATCTCGAACGTGACGGGAGAGTAGTAGTCCGGCTTGCCCTTCACCGTGATGGTCTTCACGGACTTCAGCCCGCCCTTGCCGTCGGGCACGGCGAATTCGAGCTTGAGGTGCAGCTCCGTTATTTTCGCATCCTTGTATTGCGCGCGCGGCGTCCACTGCACGTTGTTGAGGGAGTCGAGCAGCTGGCCCATTGGCACCCAGCCGGAAGTGTCGCCAGGCTGGAGATACTGGTCGTCGGGAATCACCATCGGCGCGGGGCCTTTGGATTTCTTCTTCGGGTCGGGCGGGGCGGCGAACTTCTCCGGGTCGAGCTGCGGCGCGAGCGCCTTGGCCTTCACCGCGAGCACGCGCGGGCCGGTGAGTTCGTAGCTCGTGGGCGTGACGAGATAACCGCTCTTAAGCACGCGCGTCGTTGGCCAGTCGCGGACGTGGATGTAGTAGGGCGAATGCTGCCCGGGCTCGAAGGGCGCGATGACCGGGACACACGGACCAAGCCCATCACGCGGGTTCGTGACGCGCACGAAGAGATCGCCGTCCTGCGCGAGCCAGCCGTCGAATTCGAGGTAACGCGTCTTCTTCTGCGCCTCGATCCCGGCGGTGTCATCCGTCAGACAGATGACATCCACATTGCGGCGCGCGGCCATGGCCCGCTTGGTCGTGCCGTCCATCTGCGGATTGGCGATCAGCCGGATCGTGGCCGTGCCCTTTGCGAGCTTCGCCGCGCCGGACTGTTGCCAGACAATGTTATCCGTGCCGCCCCACCAGTAGCGCTCCATCGGCACACGCTGATGGCCGTTGAGCGCCCAGATTTTCGGGTCTGCCAGCCGGCCGAAATCTCCGCGATAAACCGTCTTCCCGCCCTGCACGACCTCGACCGTGAACTCGACCGAGAAGTTGTGCGGCTGCTCATAGCGCGCCATCACCTGAAACTCCCCGGCGCGCGGCACCTCGATGACCTGCGTGGCGATGGCCGACTGGCCCGCGTCGAGTTGCTCCGGCGCGCCCAAGCAACCGAGGCGAGAGAGGAACGAGATGGCAAAAGTCGAGGCGTAGTAGTTCTCGCGATACGGCACCACCTGCCACGGCCCCTTCTCGACCTTGAAGTCCTCGGCCTCCGCGATGAGGCGGATGGGTTTGGGCGCATCTTGGGCAGGCGCAAAGGCCGCCGAAGCAAGGGCAATGGCGCTGAAGAGGGGGGCAAATCTCATGTTGAACGGGAGCTGGGTTGTTGACTGGTGCCGTCAACTGACGAACGCCATCGGCTGGCATTCTACAAAGTCCGCAGCCGTCGCCACCGGGTAGCCGCCGGGAAACGAGGCAGCTTGCTCACGGATAATGAAGCCCAGCCCGCCTCGTTCGTCCTTCATTGGCGCGTCCCGTAATTCTGATGAAAAAGTTGCTCCCACTCCTGCTCGTCCTCGCCCTGTCCTTCACCCTCACCCGCCTCGCCGCGCAAACCGCCGGCGCGCCGGAGAAGGATGATTTGATCATTGCCGATTCCAGCGGGGCCAAGGCCACCGTGGTCGTCGCGCCCACCGCGGGCAAGTGGGAGAAGCAGGCCGCCGCCGACTTGGTGAAATACATCGAGCTGATGACGGGCACAAAGCCCGCTCTCGCGGAGACCGCCGAGACGGTCGCCGCCGCGCTCAAGGCCAAGACCCCCACGCTCATCCTCGGTGAGGAAGCCCTCAAGGCCGATACCTCGCTGAAAGCCGCCATCGCCAAGGCCGCCAAGCCCAACCCCACGCTGCGCGCCGATGCCTTCGTGGTGCGGCGCAAGGGCAGCCGCGTCTTCCTCGCCGGCAACAACGACGACGCCCATTACTACGCCGCCGCGCACTTGCTCCAGCTCTGGGGCTGCCGCTGGTATCTGCCCACGGATTTCGGCGAGTGCATCCCGCAACACGCCGTGCTCAAGGTGGGGAAGCTGGATTTCGCCTACGGCTCACCCTTCGAGGTCCGCCATTACTGGCTCTCGTGGAACGCCAGCGGAAACGGCCAGCTCGAATTCCAGCGCCGCAACTTCGGCAACAGCATCAACGTCCCGAACGGCCACGCGCTGGCGCATTTCACGAAGGATCTCATCCCCAAGGGCAAGACGATGTTCAATGTCCCCATCGCGGACGACTCCACGGCGGAACACGTCGCCAAGCAGGTGTCGGCGAAGTTTGCGAAGGGCGAGCAGTTCTCGCTCGGGCTGGAGGACGGCTTGTATGAGTCCGACTCGCCGAAGGACAAAGAATTGAAGTCTGGCTACGTGGACAAGTATTTCCTCACGCCTTCCATGACCGACGCGTTCATGACGTTCTACAACAACGTCGCGCGGCGCTTGCAGGCGGAGCATCCGACGAGCACGGCGAAGATTGGCTTCCTCGCCTACGCGAACATCACCCTGCCGCCACAGCGCAACATCATCGCCGAAAAGCCGCTCGTGGCTTACCTCGCGCCGATCGACATCGATCCCATCCACGGCATGGACGACCCGAAGTCGCCGCCGCGCCAAGAGTATCGCGAGATGCTCTACCGCTGGGCGCAGGTGATGCAGGGCCGCGTGGTCATCTACGATTACGACCAAGGGATGCTCGTCTGGCGCGACCTGCCGAACCCAGCCATCGCCTCGATCCGGCAGGACATCAAACACTATCGCAAGGCCGGCATTCTCGGCGTCGCCACCGAGAGCCGCGGCGCGATGGCCACGACCTTCCTGAACCTGCATGTGCGTTTGCAGCTCTGCTGGGACCCCGACGCCGATGTGGACAAGCTGTTGGCCGAGTTTTACCCGAAATTCTACGGTCCCGCCGCCGCACCGATGGCGGCTTACTGGACGGCGATTAACAAGGCTTGGGAAGACAGCATCGTGACGGAGCACGAGCACTTCGTTGCCCCGGCCATCTACACGCCGGCACTGGTGAAGACCTTGAAGCAACAGCTCGAAGCCGCCGAGGCGCTCATCAAACCAATCGCCGCCAAGGCCCAGCCGGACCGCCAGGAAAAGCAGTTCCTCGAACGCATGAAATTCACGCGCCTCAGCTTCAACCTCATCGAAGGCTACATCGCGATGACCACCGCCGCCGCGACCGAGACGGACTTCAAGGCCGCCGCCGCCGCCGGCGAACGCGCGCTCGCCACGCGCCTGGAGCTGGCGAACATGAACCCGACCTTCACCACCCGCGTGGTCGGGGTCGCCGCCGAGAGCGACAAGAGCGGCCCGGCCTGGTTCCCCGGCGAGGTGAAGCAATACCGTGAGCTGCTCGCGCTCACCGACGGAACGAAGGGCAAACTCATCGCGAAGACGCCGCTGGAATGGGCCTTCCGCCGCGACCCGAACGACAGCGGCCTGCCGAGCGGCTGGGCGTATCGCGAGCCGGACCTGAGCTGGTGGAAGAGCCAGAAGGACAAGTCCGGCACGGCGGTGCACCAGAACAATCCCGGTCACTGGGAGATGCTGCGCACCGACGTTTACGCGCAGGCGCAAGGCATCATCACGCCGGACCACCACAGTTACACCGGCCATATGTGGTATCGCACCGATCTGGACCTCAAGGCTGGCGACACCCAGGGCAAGGTGCGGCTGATGTTCCCCGGCCTCTTCAACGAATGCTGGCTCTACGTGAACGGCTCGCTGGTCGCCCACCGCCAGCAACGCGCGATGTGGTGGTATAACGACTACAAGTTCGAGTGGGACGTGGACGTGAGCGGGCAGCTCAAGCCCGGCAAGAATTCAGTCACCCTCCGGCTGCACAACCCGCACCACTTCGGCGGCCTGTTCCGCCGCCCGTTTCTCTACCGGCCCGTTGGCCCATAAGAGCTTGTGTGAAGATGGAGCGCGGTTCTGCGTGGCACTCCGTCCGGCGATTTGCCAGCATCCACGTCGATGTTTGCTACGCTCCGCAAGTGGGCCGAGTTCGTGAAGATTTCGCACACGGTCTTCGCGCTGCCTTTCGCCCTGGCCGCGATGGTCGTGGCGGCGCGGGACAACCGTGGCTGGCCGGGCTGGCGAACATTCGGGCTGATTCTGATGGCGATGTTCTGCGCGCGGACCTGCGCGATGGCCTTCAACCGGATCGTGGACCGGAAGTTTGATGCCGCCAATCCCCGCACGGCGAACCGGCACCTGCCAGCCGGACAAATCTCCCTCGTAAGCGCATGGGCGCTGTGCGTGCTGGCCGCCGCAGGACTAGTTGCTGCGGCGTGGCTGCTGAACCCGGTTTGCCTCTACCTCTCGCCCGTCGCGTTGTTCTTCGTGTGCTTCTACTCACTGACCAAGCGGTTCACGGACTACACGCACGCCTGGCTCGGCATCGCGCTCGCGCTCGCCCCGGTGGGCGCGTGGCTGGCGGTGAAGGGACAACTCGGCTTTGCAGCGGCAGAGCCCTCCTTCGGCATGGGGCCGCTCGGGCGCGTGGTGGCCGAGCGCGGGTTGACGGGCCTGCTGCCCCTCGTGCTGGCGTTGGCGGTAGTCTTCTGGCTCATCGGCTTCGACATCATTTACGCGATTCAAGACTTCGAGTTCGACCGCACGCACGGACTGCACTCGCTCGTCGTGGCGTGGGGGCCGAAGAACGCACTCTCCGCCTCCATGCTGGCCCACGCCATCATGTGGATTCTGCTGGGAATCTTCGGACTGATGGCGGGCTTCCGACTGGCCTACTACGTCGGGCTGGGGTTGATTGCAGGCTGCCTGCTGTTTGAGCATCTGCTCGCCCGGAGGCGTAGCCTGAACTGGGTAAACAACTCCTTCTTCCGCCTCAATGCCGTCATCAGCGCAATTTTCCTCGCCGTAACAGTGACGGAGGTTGTGTTTCCAGGATTCCGGATCAAGGTGGAATGACCACTGCCCTCTGTGAGATGAGTGCAAGGCAACGCCCGCCTTTTTTCGCGGCTTATCTTTCGCTGTTACGTTCCACGAAGTCACACGCTGTCGTGAATTGGACTTCCATCCTAGATTCGGCAATTGAACCCCACGCTAAGAACGCCAAAGGCGCAAAGGAAACGGCGTTCGCCGCAACAACCACTTCTCCGGCGGGGTGAACGCTGCCCGGCGCTTCGTTTTGGGACTAGCCCTTCGGTGTTGCGTCCTTCACATCCGTTTCGTGTGGCAACTGCGGTTTCAATGTTCATGGAACCCCACCGAGCGTTTCGGAAAATAACAAAAAAGGGTGCCCATAAAGGGCACCCTTTTGAACAATTCAATTCTGGATGAACCTCAATGCGGGAAGACGAAGTCCAGCCCACCGCGGCCGACGCTGGCTGCCGCCTGACGAATCTGAGCAGTCAGTGCTGCGGTCGTCGCTTGCGCTACGCTGCCGTCCGAGAGGGCAAAATTGCCACCTTGATCATGATGCCCATACATGCCGGCAGCCGTGTTGCCTGTCACCCAAAGCGCCCCGGCGAGAGTGGCGATGTTAGCATTCGCGGCAGCCTTGTAGCCAGCAGTGGGCACCGCACCGTTCAAAGCCCCCAATGCCGCCGGAGGGTTTTGAAGACCAGCTGGCTGTGCACCGGCAGGGTTGAAATTAAAATTCCGATCCGCAACTACGATGGTATTGGGCAGATTCTCATCCGCATCCACCCCAACCGCGAGAGAAGTAGCGTGGTCTCGTCCAGCGCTGGTGCCATAGTTGGCATTCACTGTCCCCGCTGTGTTACCACCACCAGCGGTGGCGCTGAAGTAACCCACGTTCGCGGTGGTGGTGAAATCGGCAACCGTGCTAGAAGAAGCCTTGAGGCGGTCACCTGGGCACAGAAGGATCTTGGCCGATCCGAGCTCGTTGGACATTACGCCCATATGAGCCCAAACACGAGCACCAGCCGCCGTGTTCAGGCTAGGGATGTTGGCGGCAGGGACGTTGGGGACGATGCTGACAGCACCTCCACCAAGGTAAGTCGCCGACGGCACCTTGTAGGGGA
>CAIPBN010000614.1 GCA_903863315.1 uncultured Verrucomicrobiota bacterium
CTGCTCGTCCCCGAATGGGTCGCTGAGAGCGTGGTGCAGGAGGTGGAGCGCTTCCTCGATGCCAAGCTGCGCGAGGACTTCGCCGAACGCCTCGCCGCCAAGGCGCATTACCTCTACCCCCGCCACGCGCATTTCAAGAAGATGCTGAACCGCCCCGGCAACCGGGGCCGGGACAACCTCTACATGTATATGCGCCACTGGACCGCCAGTTGGCTCAAGCGCGAACGCCCCGCGCTCTTCAAACGCCTCCCGTGGTCCTACGCGCAAGGCCAGCGGCTGCCGCCAGGGCCGACGGTTCCCTTGTCCGGCAGGGCCTGAAATCCGCTGATTCCTGCCTAAACTGAGAGATTCTGCCCCTAGCCGCTGGGGGAATCCGCCTTGCCGCTGCGGAATCCGGCTTTCCCCAGCCGCCCGCCCGGTTCCGCAGGGGTGGGCCGGGTTTCCCGTGCCAACCGGCGGCAGAAACCAGTCAAAATCGGCTTCCGGGCTGGCTTCGGTCGATGACTCCAGAAGGAAGCCGGTTTGTCTCTGGGGAAATCCGCTTTTCCGCTGGCGTTCGGCGGGGTGTTTTTGACCCCTCGGAAGAGGGAGGGGGCAAGACGCCAACTTCAGCGTTTGCATCGGTTCTCTTCCCTGCCAGCCTGCGCGGCGTGAAAGCCGTTTGTCCTCGGGTGCCTGGCGTCGTGCCGTGCATCTTGCTCGCCACGCTCGTGGCCGTTGGCCTGCCGGCTCCATACTTGGGCGCGGCCACGTTGCTGGTCGAGGATGGGCGGGCGCGGGCGGAGATTGTCATCGCGGAGCAGCCTCAGCGCTCGGTGCGCCTGGCGGCGCAGGAGTTCCAAGATTACATCAAGAAGATTTCCGGCGCGCATCTGCCCATCGTCACGCAGCCGGGCGGGCGTGCGGTAAAAGTCTTCATCGGCCGCAGTGCGCACACGGAGGCGCTCAAGGTGTCGGCGGCGGGCTTGAAGGACGGCGCGTATCGGATGGTGTCGGGTCCGGACTGGCTGGCGCTGCTCGGCGAGGACACGGAGTTCGCGCCCATCGAGCCTTGGGGCAAGCACAACACGGACCTCGTCAACGGCCGGGCCCAGCAGGAATGGCGGACGCTCACCGGCTCGCTCTGGGGCATGCCAAACCTGCTGATCTACAAGGACCGCTTCACCCTGCCGGGGGATCTCGGGCTGCCAGACGCGCAGCGAACCCTGGAGAAGCGCAAGCCCGTGGAACTGTGGCAGCAGGATGAGCGGGGCTCTTTCAATGCCGTTTGCGGGTTCCTCATGCGCCTTGGGGTGCGCTGGTATATGCCGGGCGAACTCGGCGAGGTGGTTCCCGCCATGAAGACCATCGCGCTGCCCACGCTCGATGAGACGGTGCGGCCTGATTTTCCCATCCGCCGTTTCAATGTGCGTTTCGGAGTTCACGGCACCAATCTGGCGAAGTGGGCGATGCGGCTCGGCCTGCGCGATCCGTATGGCATCGAGGCCGCGCATGGCATGGACACGCTGACGGATCACCGCGAGGTGTATGAGAAGCACCCCGACTGGTATGCGCTCTACGGCGGCAAGCGGCGCTTCCAGCCCGGGGCGAACAACCACCTCTGTTACGCGAACGAGGAGCTGTTTCAGGAGACCGTGCGGTTTGTGCGCGCCGTCTTCGACCACTACCAGATGGAGATGGTTTCGGTGATGCCGCCGGATGGCTACACCGCCATCTGCCAGTGTCCGTTGTGCGCGGGCAAGGATTCGCCGGAGCGCGACCAGCGCGGCCTGGCCTCGGATTACATCTGGGATTTCGTGAACCGTGTGGCGAAGGAGGTGCGCAAGACGCACCCGGCCAAGAAGGTGATCTGCTGCGCCTACGGCATCTACACGCTGCCGCCGCTCAAGCTCGCCCGGCTGGAGCCGAACGTCGTCGTGTCCATCGTCGGGGGACGCGTCCCGCGAAACAACAAGCCCGAACAGCAGGAGGAGTATCGCAAGCTGCGCGAAAGCTGGCTGGCGAAGACGGACAACCCGATCATCAACTTCGAAAACTATCCCTTCACCGACCGCGGCTGGTATCTGCCCGCCTTCACGCCCCACGCGATGGGCGAGAGCGTGAACGCGCTCAAAGGCCGCTCGCAGGGCGAGGACATCTGGCTGACGGTCCGGCAGGATTTCGAGAAGGTGGGCATGGGGTTGAACCACTTTCTCATCTACTTCACGCAGCGGATGTATTGGGGTGGCCCGGCGCAGGATGTGGATGCGATGTTCCGCGAATACTGCCGGCTGTTCTACGGCCCGGCGGAAACGGAGATGCACCGCTTCCTCACCTACTCCGAAGCGAACTGGCAGGAGATGGAGAAGGACAAAGCCAAGACCGACACGGCGCTCGCGCTGTTCGCCGCCGCCCGGGCAAAGGCCGAACCCACCTCTGTGCATGGCCGGCGGCTGGCCTTGATGGACGACTTCCTGAAAGGGCTGCGCAGCAAGAGCGAGCAGCTCGGAAAGGTGCGCGGC
>CAIPBN010000615.1 GCA_903863315.1 uncultured Verrucomicrobiota bacterium
GCCTCGGTGCCGACGGCCCAGCCATCGGCCGTCTCGCGGATCGAGGACACCCTCGCGCCCGTACGCACATCGCCACCGGCGGACTCCACGTCGCGACGCAGCGCGGCGCAGACCCCGGCGTAATCGACGATGCCCTCCTCGGGAACATGCACCGCCGCGATACCAGCGGCGTGCGGCTCGATCTCACGCAGCGCCTCGATCGTGAGCCGGCGCAAACCGCGCAGCCCATTGCGCTGGCCGCGGTCCCAGAGCCGCTCCAAGGCCGGTAACTCGGCCTCCGACGTCGCGACGACCACCTTGCCACAGATCTCGTGAGCGATCCCGTGTTCGCGGCAGAACTCCGTCATCTCCGCCACGCCGCTGACGGCGAGCCGGGCCTTGAGCGAGCCGGGCTTGTAATAGAGGCCACAGTGTAGCACGCCGCTGTTGTGCGTGCTCTGGTGGCGGCCCACGCCTGTTTCTTTTTCGAGGACAGTGATGCACGCGTCCGGCAACCGTCGCGCGAGCTTGATGGCGGTGGCCATGCCCACGATGCCGCCGCCGATGATGAGGAAGTGCTTTTGAGCCACAACGACGCAGACTGTGCGAGGGCGGGCAGTGGCTGGCAAGTCCGCGCCCTGTAGGTCAGGCGGGACGCCTGACCTACTTCGCTGGCCACCAAGCATCGAGTGCCTTGGTCAAACTGGCGACCTTGCCCGACTCCGTAGTGGCGAGGTTCTTCTCCTCGTGCGGGTCTTTGCCAAGGTCGTATAGCTCCACCACGTCGTTGGGCTGGTTGCGCTTTTCAGGCACGATTAGCTTCCAGTCGCCTTCAATCACCCAGCGCCACTTCAGGCTCGAAGCAGGGTTCTGCATGTCCACGAAGTTGTGGGTGAAGCACTCGCCATAGACGGCCTTGCGCGCGGCGACGGCCGGCTCATCCAGCAAGTTCAAGCCCAGCATCTGCGGCGTGGGCTTGAGTCCGGCCGCAACCAACAACGTGGGCATGAGGTCGAGCGAACTGGCAAGGTGCGGGGACCGCTGCGGTTTCACCTTGCCGGGCCAGCGCACCATGATTGGCGTGCGGAGGCCGCCGTCGTATTGGGATTGTTTGGACTTCTCGGCGTAACGACCCACGGCGGGATTGGTGATCCAGCCGTTGTCGGTAACATAGACGACGATGGTGTTGTCCGCGAGTTTCTGCTCGTCGAGGTGGGCTAGAAGCTGGCCGCAGGTTTCATCGAACCAGTCCACCATCGCCCAATACTTCGCGACGTGGAGCGAAGGCGTCTTGTCCCGGTATTTGTCGAGTAAGCGTTGGGGCGGCGTGTGCGGGTCGTGCGGCATCATGGGCGCATACCAGACAAAGAACGGCTTCTTCTCCTGCTTGGCAGTAGCGATGAAATCGTAGATCGGCTGCATGGTCTTGCGACCGATGTCGAGACCAGCGTCGCCGTGGCGGCCACCCTGCGTCATGCCGTGGGTGAAACCACCGCGGCTGTAATGCTTCTGCCACCACTTGCCCGTCTGGAGGCTGAGATAACCCTGCTTGCCCAGCTCACGCGGCAGCGTGGGCACGGCCTCAATGAACTTCGACATCAGCTCGCGTCCGTCGGCAAAGTGCTTCGATTTCTGAAACTCCGGGCCCTTCATCCCCGGCACTTGCGGCGGGTCGTTGCTCGTGACCTTGTGCTGGTGCGGATAGAGCCCGCTGATCATGGACGCCAGGCTGGGGCAGCACAGGCTGGACGGCACGTAGCCGCGCGTGAAGGTCAGGCTCTGCGACGCCAGCTTGTCGAGATGTGGCGTCTTGATATGCGGGTGCCCCATGAAGGAGTAATCGCCCCAATGATGGTCGTCCGAGACGATCATCACGATGTTCGGCGGAGCGGCGTAAGCACGGAGGGCGGCGACCAGAACGACGGCACAGAGGGCGGCCAAGCGGGGCAGATGCATGCTGGAGTTAAGGCCGGGGCGCGGAATCCTGTCAAACCCCCCGCGTGATGGCAGGAAGCATAATTCGGGTTTTTCGCTTGTTGAAAAAAGCTTCCTCCCGCAGCGTCAACTCCCGACCAACACGTCACCAAACATGAAATACTTCAACCGTCGTGGATTTCTCAAAACCGCCGGCGCCGCCGCTGGCGTCTTCTACATCGCGCCGACCTCCTGGGCTCAGAAAAGCCCCGGCGACACGCTTAACTCCGTCGTCGTCGGCTTCAATGGCCGGGGCGGCTCGCACATCAGCGCCCTCAGCGGCCTGAAGGATTCCGGCGTCCGTCTCACCGCCCTCTGCGACGTGGATGACGCCGTCCTCCGCAAGGGCGTGGACGCGCAGGACAAGAAGGGCGTGAAAGTCACTCCTTACACCGACATCCGCAAGGTGCTGGAAAACAAGGACATTGACATCGTCTCCATCGCCACGCCGAACCACTGGCATTCCCTCGGGGCCATCTGGGCGGTGCAGGCCGGCAAGGACGTTTATGTGGAGAAGCCCGTCTCCCACAACGTCTGGGAAGGCCGCCAGCTCGTGAACGCCGCCCGTAAATACAAGAAGATCGTCCAGACCGGCACCCAGAGCCGCGCATCCCGCATCGGCATTGGTGAGGCCGTGAAATTCGTGCAGTCCGGCCAGCTCGGCAAAATCATCGCCGTCCGTGGTTTGTGCTACAAACCGCGCGGCAGCATCGGTTTGATCGACGCTCCAAAGCCCATCCCCGCTGGCATTGACTTCGATCTTTGGTGCGGCCCAGCGCCGAAAGATGAGTTGCGCCGCTCTAGGCTGCATTATGACTGGCACTGGATTTGGAATTACGGCAATGGCGACCTCGGCAACCAAGGCATCCACCAGATGGACATTGGCCGCTGGTTCACCGGCGAGATGGAACTCAGCCCGCGTGTCTGGAGCGTCGGCGGCCGCCTCGGCTACAAGGACGACGGCGAGACGCCGAACACCCAAGTCATCTATCACGACTACGCCAAAGCCCCGCTCATCTTCGAAGTGCGCGGTCTCTCTTCAGCCAAGGACAACAAAGACATGGACAGTTTCATGGGTGCCAAAATCGGCGTCGTAGTCCATTGCGAAGGTGGTCACGTCACCGTGCCCAGCTACACCAGTTCCTCCGCCTACGACAAGGCAGGCAAGCTGATCAAGACGTGGAAAGAAGAGAAAGGCGGCGAGGGGCCGCATTTCAAGAACTTCATCGAGGCCGTCCGCAGCCGGAACCATAAGGATCTTTATGCCGACATCCTTGAAGGCCACCTCTCCAGTGCCCTCTGCCACACCGGCAACATCTCGCACCGCCTCGGCCAAAAGGCTGCGCCCGGGGCCATCCGCGAGCAAATCAAGGGCGACCGCGAGGCCACGGCCACCGTCGAGCGCATGTTCGAGCATCTCAAAGCTAACGAGGTCAACATTGACACGGACAAGCTCACTCTCGGTCCCGTGCTGAAGATGAATCCCAAGACCGAGAAGTTCATCGGCAACGCGGACGCAGACAAGCAGCTCACGCGCGACTACCGCAAGCCGTTCGTCGTGCCGGAGATTGCCTGACGCCAGCGAGCTCCCCTACCCCATCACGGGCCGGCAGCAATGCCGGCCCGTGTTTTTTGATCGACCCTCAGCATCGAATTCGCATCGGGCGCGGCGCGCTTTGACTTGCCCGCAGTCAACGGGCAACCTCTCGGCGCGATGTCGTTCAAGCTCACTTTCCTCGGCACTGGCACCTCCAACGGCGTGCCGGTCATCGGCAAGGAATACTCCGCCGCCTTCCTCGCCAACCCGAAGAACCACCGCACCCGGCCGTCCATCTACGTCGAGACGCCACACGCGCGGCTCGTTGTGGACACCACGCCGGAGTTCCGCCTGCAATGCCTCCGCGAGCGCATCACGCGCCTCGACGCCGTGCTCGTCACCCACGCGCACGCAGACCACATTATGGGTATGGACGACTGCCGCCGCTTCTGCCAGATGGCCGGCGAGAAGCCCCTGCCCATCCACGCCAGCACGGCGACGCTGGAAAACCTGCGCCGCATTTTTCTCTACGCCTT
Organism: uncultured Verrucomicrobiota bacterium; assembly: GCA_903863315.1. GTDB lineage: Bacteria > Verrucomicrobiota > Verrucomicrobiia > Limisphaerales > SXTU01 > SXTU01. The sequence continues at coordinate 4,027 of CAIPBN010000615.1, forward strand.
CCACGACGGCCCACATCCGGAAGGCTACTTCATCCCGGCCCCGCGCGCGTTCGATGGCCCGTTTGAAATTGGCGACCTGCGCATCACTCCCCTGCCCTTGCCGCATGGGAAAACGCCCTGCCATGGCTTCCTTTTCGAGCAGGCCGGGCGCAAGCGCTTGGCTTATTGCAGCGATTGCAAGGAAGTGCCGGATGAAGTCATCGCCCAGATTCGCGGCGTCGAAATCGTCGTGCTCGACGCGCTCCGCAAGACACCGCATTGGACACACATGAGCCTCGACGAGGCGCTCACTGCCGCGCGCCGCATCAACGGCGGCCAGACCTGGCTCACACACCTGACCGACTGGTATGACCACGACCTCGACCAAGCGGAAATGCCGCCGAGCGTGGGGCTGGCGTGGGATGGGCTGAAGGTGGAACTGCCAACCTGGGATGAAAGCGCTTCTTGCCATCGCCTGCGTAGCGCCCCTGCTTTGCTACGCCGTCGCACCCGGCGATTCCGCCATCGTCATCTACAACAGCTCGGTCGAAGACTCCAAAGTCATCGCTGCCCATTACTTCGTTGCCCGCAACCTGCCCGGCGACCGGCTCGTAGGCCTGCCGCTGCCGGCGGGCGAGACGATGACGCGCAAGGAATTCCGCGAGCAGTTGCAGGAGCCGTTGCTCAAGGCGCTCACCGAACGCGGGCTGTGGAAACTTCGCGCGGACGCCGCGACCCGTGAGTTCAACCTCACCAACCCGCCTGCTGTCACCGAGTCGCAGATTCGCTACGCCGTCCTCTGCTACGGCGTGCCATTGCGCATCGCTCCGGACGCCACTTTGACCGAGGCGGCGAGCGACAAGCTCCCGGCGCACATACGTCGCAACGAAGCCGCCGTGGACAGCGAACTCGCCGCGCTACCGCTCGCCCTTGGTCGCCACCAACTCGCGAGCGTGGTTCCGAACCGCAACTACGCCGCGACCAACACCTCAGCACTTCATCCCACCAACGGCATCCTCCTCGTCGCTCGGCTCGACGGCCCGACCGCCGCCATCGCGCGCGGACTGGTGGACAAGGCGCGCGAGGCAGAGCGCGACGGACTTTGGGGCCGCGCCTACTTCGACGCGCGAGGCATCCGCGACGGCGGTTATCTCACTGGCGATGAGTGGCTGCGCAAGGCTGCGGAGACCGCCCGCCGCTTCGGCTTCGAGACCGTGCTGGACGACACCGCGCCGACCTTCTCAGCGGGCTTTCCCCTCAGCCAGATCGGCCTCTACGCAGGCTGGTATGACGGCAACGTGTCTGGCCCGTTCGCGCGCGAGAAGGTCGAGTTCCTCCCCGGCGCGGTGGCGTATCACCTGCACTCGTTCAGCGCGCACACGCTGCGTTCGCCGGACAAGAACTGGTGCGGCCCGCTGCTCTCAAAAGGCGCGACTGCGACAATGGGCTGTGTGGAAGAGCCATTCCTCGCCGGCACGCCGGACCTCGGCGTCTTCTTCCATCGGCTCACGGCGGCGGGCTGGACATTTGGCGAGGCGGCTTACGCGGCGCAAGGCTCCCTCTCGTGGCAAACCACCATCGTCGGCGACCCGCTCTATCGTCCGTTCGGCCGGCACCCGGCGGAGTTGCACGCGGACCTGCTCAAGCGCCGCAGCCCGCTCGTCGCGTGGTCGCACCTGCGCGTGGTGAACCTAAACCTCGCGCAAGGCACGTCCGCCGCCGAGATGGTCGGCTACCTGAACCAGCAGGCCGAGACCAAGACCAGCCCCGTGCTGCTGGAGAAACTCGGCGACCTGCAACTCAAGCTGGAGAAGCCCGACCTCGCCATCGAGGCCTGGGACAAGGCGCTCGCGAACCAGCCCACGCCGCAACAGCGCATCCGCCTGCTTCTGATGCGCGCCGAGCAACTCACCAAGCTGGGCCGAGAAATCCCCGCGCTCGTGGCGTGGCAGGAATTGGAGAAGCTGTTGCCTCCCTCGCCAGAGCTGAACCGCGTCAAGGAGCGGTTGGAGGAGATGAAGTTGCTTCTGAAGCCGAAGAAGTAACCGTGGCGAGGAACTCCGCAGGCGCGCCAGCGTCTTAGACTGCGCCAGCCCTCTGACGCTTTATCCCTTCTGCGTTTCCTTCGCCCAGGTGTCCTTCATGGCGATGGTGCGGTTGAAGACGAGTTTCTCCGGCGTGCTGTCCTTGTCGGAGCAGAAGTAGCCGAGGCGCTCAAATTGATAGCGCGCGGCGGGGTCGGCGGCTTTCAACGATGGCTCCAGCTTGGCGGTGA
>CAIPBN010000616.1 GCA_903863315.1 uncultured Verrucomicrobiota bacterium
CCGATCTCGCGACCCAAGGCAGCATGAAGGCCTACGAAAAGCGGGTCGAAGGCAGCAAAGGCCATCAGCGGTGGGAGATTCCCGATCTGGCGAAAGCCGGCACCGCCGTGTCGCACCGCCGCCCAGCGGCGCGCAAACTGACGGCCCCTTCCGCAAGGTGATCCTCGAGTCCGACGCGCCCGTGGACGGCAAGCTGATGGACACACTCAAGGATCCGATGGAGCTGGCGGTCGCGCCGGATGGACGGGTGTTTTACGCGCAGCGCGACGGCACGGTGAAGCTCATCAAGCCCGGGGCCAAGGAGGCCATCATCCTCGCCAAACTGCCGGTGTTCACCGGCCTCGAAGATGGCATGCTCGGCATCACGCTGGATCCGAAGTTCGCCCAGAACGGCTGGGTGTATCTGAACCGTTCCCTGCCGGAAACCATCAAGGACGAGAAGACCGGCGGCAAGGCGGGCATCATCCGCGTCTCCCGCTTCACCCTGAAGGGCGACACGCTCGACCTCGCGTCCGAAACGAAGATTCTCGACGTGCAGACCCAGCGTGAGACCTGCTGCCATGTCGGCGGCTCGCTGGCCTTCGACAAGGACGGCAACCTCTACATGTCCGTCGGTGACAACACGAACCCCTTCGAGTCGGACGGTTACTCCCCCAGCGATGAGCGCCCCGGCCGCTACCCTTGGGATGCCCAACGCTCCTCCGCCAATGCAAATTCCCTCGTCGGCAAAATCCTGCGCGTGAAGCCCAAGGCCGAGGGCGGCTATGAGATTCCCAAGGGCAACCTCTTCCCGCCCGGCACGCCCGGCACGCGCCCAGAGATTTATGTGATGGGCAACCGCAATCCCTTCCGCATCTCGGTGGATGCCAAGACCAGCTACCTCTACTGGGGCGAAGTCGGCCCGGACGCCGGCAGCAACCACGAAAAGCGCGGTCCAGCGGGCAACGACGAGATCAACCAGGCGCGCAAGGCGGGCTTCTTTGGCTGGCCGCTATTTGTCGGCGACAACCGCCCGTATGCACGGGTGGACTTCAAGGAGTATCAAGCCGCCAAGGACGCGCGTGCCGCCTACGACAAGGCGGCCAAGGAGGCCAAGGCGAAGAACCAGCCCGCCCCCGCGAAGCCGACCTTCCCGGAATTTCCCACCGGCGAGCCGAAGTTCCATGACCCGCTCAAGCCGCTCAACTTGTCGGTCAACAACGACGGCATCAAGGAACTGCCCCCCGCCCAGCCGGCATTTATCTACTACACTCATGTGCCTTCCACGCGCTTTCCCGCCGTCAACGGCGGCGGCGGCCGCACAGCGATGGCCGGGCCGGTTTACCATTACGACCCAAATCACAAGAATCCCCACCGCCTGCCGAAGGAATACGACCGCACGCTGTTCATCTACGAATGGTCCCGCAACTGGATCGTGACGGTGAAACTGGATGAGAACAGCAACATCGTGCGCGACGCCGCCGGCAAGCCGGTGATGGACAAGTTCTGCCCGAAGATGACCTTCAAGCGGCCCATGGACCTGGAACTCGGCGCAGACGGCTGCCTCTACCTCATCGAGTGGGGCACCGCTTGGGGCAACAACAAGGACACCCAAATCGTGCGCATCGAGTTCAGCGGCACGCAGACGGCGGCGAAGTAATTGTCAGTCGCATCCAGCAAGGCCGCGCCGGTTCACCCGGCGCGGCCTTTTGCTTTGCCAGAGCAGGAGTTTGCCTCGTTTTCCACTTCGGTGTTCGGGTTCGGCCCAAAGTCCGAAGTGGGTGCCATAGGAGGCAGGCTTCCAGCCTGCCCCACTCACCTCCGGCTTCGGAAGTCGGGTTCAGTTGAGTGGGGTCAGCAAAAAACCCGTGCCACGGCTTGCGACAGCAGCACGGGTTCGGGAGAGAGTGAGCAGCGTTATTTGGAGACGGCGGCCGTCTTCTGCGGCTCAGGCGTCGGGGCCTTGGGCGGCTCGAACGTGGTGATGCTGTTCCCGTTCACGCCATTCCAGACACGGAGGATGCCATCCTGCCCACCGGCGATCACAATCTTACCATCGGGCGTCGCGGCCGTGGCGTATTCGAAGTCGGTCGCCCCACTGAAGCTGCGGACGTCACCGCCACCCTCGTTGATCAACCGCACCTTGCCGTCGCCGCCGGTGGCCAGAAACTGATCGCTCACGCCCACGTGCGAAACCGCCGTGGCTTCCTTGGCGAAGCCCTTGATGGTGCGCACAACCTCGCCCGTGACGAGGCTCCAGACTTTCACTGAAGCATCCGCGCCAGCACTGGCAATGATGCGCCCGTCGCGCTTCAGGCTCACGCCCAGCACCTGATGGGTGTGGCCTTCAAAGGACTTGATGAGCTTGCCATCCGCGACGTTCCAGACCTTCACGAACTTGTCCGCCGCGCCGCTCACCAGTGATTTGCCGTCACCGGAAAAGTCCACGCTCTGGACGGTGTCGCTGTGCGCGTTTTTGATTTCGCTCACGGCGGCGCCGGTCTGGACATTCCACAGCTTGAGCTCGCCGCTGCGGGAAGGCTCGCCGCTGCCAGTGGCAAGCAGCTTGCCGTCCGGACTGAAGCGAACCGTGTTGACCCGGCCGGTCAGTGGCGAAGTGCCGGTGGCTGAACCGATGGTCCGGATCAGTTTCCACTCCGGCTGCATGTTCCACACGATGATCTTGCCGTCACTGCCGGCGGAGATGACCGCGTCAGCCGCAAAGGCCACGGCC
>CAIPBN010000617.1 GCA_903863315.1 uncultured Verrucomicrobiota bacterium
CGCTGGCATTCTTGTGCGTGATCCCGCCGAGTTGCAGCCCCGGCTGAATCAGGGCTTCACCCACGTGGCCCTCCAGTCAGACCTCGCCGTCCTGCGCGACGCTTTCCAAAAAATTCTTCAAACCAAACCAGTTCGCACGACATGAAAATCTCCCCCCTCCTTCCGCTCTCGTTGCTCGCAACACTGTTGGCTGCCCCCGCCGCCGAACCGGGTTCCGAAGCCCGTTTCGCCACCATGCCCGCCGCCGAGGTGCGCGCCTATGAGATGGACGTGATGCGGCGCATCGCCGACCTCGCGCTGATTCCGCCCACGCTCAACACCTCGCCCGTGCCGCAATACGACTACGACAAGCTCGATTACGGCATGACCATCGGCATCGAACGCACGCCCAAGGGCCGCCTCTGGGCCTGCTGGGTTGCGGGCGGCGACAGCCCGAAGGCCTTCTTTGTCCTCGCGACAAGTGATGACGATGGGGAGACGTGGTCGAAGCCCCGGCTCGTGGTGGATGCGCATTCCAAGAATCTACCGATGGATCGCAGCGTCCTCGTCGGCAACCTCTGGACTGATCCGCGCGGGCGGCTCTGGCTTATCTTCGATCAGTCCATGGAGATGTTCGACGGCCGCGCCGGCGTGTGGGCCGCCGTCTGCGAGAATCCCGACGCAGACAAGCCGGCCTGGTCCGCCCCGCGCCGCATCTGGCACGGCGTCACGTTGAACAAGCCCACCGTCCTCTCGACCGGGGAATGGATGCTGCCCATCTCGCTCGATCAGCGTGGAGGTTTCGGCGCGTTCAAGGGGCAGTTTACCGAGCTTGATCCGCTGCGCGGCGCGAATGTGTTCGTCTCCGCGAATCAGGGAGCAACGTGGCAGCGGCGTGGCGCGGCGACGTTTCCGAATCCCGACTGGCACGAGCACATGGTCGTCGAGCGTCGCGATGGCTCGCTCTGGATGCTAGCGCGCACGGGGAAGGGCCTCATGCAAACCACGTCCACCGATGGCGGGCGCACTTGGGCTGAGCCCACCGAACCCCCGGGCATCCGCCAGCCCGTTGCCCGTTTCCATATCCGCCGGCTCGCCTCGGGCAAGTTGCTCCTCGTGAAGCACGGCGACCAACTGGACACGCACACGGGCCGCGTGCAACTCAGCGCGTGGCTCTCCGAGGATGATGGCAAGTCGTGGCGTGGTGGGCTCATCCTTGACGAGCGCAAGGGCATCTCCTACCCCGATGGCCTTCAGTCGCCCGATGGCACGATCTACATCTCCTACGATCGCAACCGGGCCACGGACGGCGAAATTCTGCTGGCGCGCTTCACCGAAGCCGACATTCTCGCGAAGCAGATCACAGGTCCGAAATCGAAGTTGAAAATGCTCATCAGCCGCCCGCTTGGGCCGAAACCAGCGCCCAAGAACAAATGATAATCCGGAAGCAGCCGACAAGGCCGGTCCGCCAGCGACTCGAATGAAGGCGGTGCTCTCACAGCGCGCAGCCCTGGGCGGCCTTGTCTTCGTCTTGCTGGCGCTTGCCCTGCCTGCGGTCGCAGCGCAGCGGCTGAACGTGCTGTTCATTGCGGTGGACGATCTCGGCAACGTGCTGGGGTCGGCGGGGCACCCGGGGCTCAAGACGCCGCACTTGGACCGGCTTGCGGCGACCGGCGTGCGCTTCGACCGCGCCTATTGCCAGATTCCACTTTGCAACCCCAGCCGAGCCTCCGTGCTCACGGGGCTGCGGCCGGACGCGACCGGGGTGTTTGATTTGGACCGGCATTTCCGGGCCACCGTGCCGGAGGCGGTGACGCTGCCGCAGTTGTTCCGGAGCCAAGGCTGGTTCACGGCGCGCGTGGGAAAGATCTTCCACTACGACGTGCCGAAGGGCATCGGCACAGACGGCTTGGACGATCCGGCGTCGTGGTCGCAGGTGGTGAACCCGAAGGGGCGCGACGTGGCCGAGGAGGCGCTGATCACCAATCCCACGCCGGCAAGGCCCGTGAGCGCGGCGTTGAGCTGGCATGCGGCGGACGGTGCGGACACGGAGCAGACGGATGGCTTGATTGCCACCGAGGCGGTCCGGTTGCTGGAGCAGCATCAAGGCAAGCCGTTCTTCCTCGGGGTCGGCTTCTTCCGACCGCACACGCCGTTTGTTGCGCCGAAGCGCTACTTTGACCTGTATCCACTGGAGTCAGTCCGCCTGCCGATGGCCCCGGCGAAGGACCGCGATGACATTCCCCCCGCCGCCTTCGCACACAACAACCCCACGCCGAACTACGGGCTCGACGAGCTGACCTGCCGTCAGGCGTTGCAGGCTTACTACGCGTGCGTCGCCTATGTGGATGCGCAGATCGGGCGCGTGCTGGCTGCGCTGGACCGGCTGGATCTGGCGCGTTCGACCATCGTGGTGCTCTGGAGCGATCACGGCTACCACCTTGGCGAACACGGGGGCGTGTGGCAGAAGCGCATGCTCTTCGAGGAGTCCGCGCGTGCCCCATTGCTGGTTCGTGCGCCGATGGCCAGGGGTAACGGCCGCGCTTGTGCCCGGGTCGTCGAGTTTGTGGACATTTATCCCACCGTGGCGGAGCTGTGCGGGCTCGCCTCTCCGAAGCCGCTCGCTGGCCGCAGCTTGGTGCCGTTGCTGGAAGATCCTTCCCGCGCATGGCAGGGCAGCGCCGTGACGCAGATTTTGCGGCCAGGCAATGGTGCGCCGCTGATGGGCCGCAGCATCCGCACGGAGCGCTGGCGTTACACCGAATGGGCTGAAGGCAAGCTGGGCACGGAACTCTACGACCACACGGCGGACCCGCAGGAGTTCAACAACCTTGCTCGCAAACCGGCGGCCAAGGACGTTGTTCCCGGCCTCCAAAACCTGCTGAAAGCCAAGGCCAGCGGGGCCGTGCCCAAGTCGCCTTTCAATCCCGCCCGACTGTAAACTCCATCACCACAAACCGAATCACTTCTGCCATGCAAACCCGCCCGCTTGGAAAAACCGGCCTGCAACTTCCGATCCTGAGCTTCGGCGCGTCGTCGCTCGGCGCGGAGTTTCGTAGCGTTAAACTGGAGGAGGCCCTCGACAGTGTCCGCGTGGCGCTGGATTGCGGCCTGAACTTCATCGACACCTCGCCGTTCTACGGGCGCGGCATGAGCGAGGTTCTCCTGGGCATCGCCCTCAAAGGCGTGCCGCGCGACAGTTAC
>CAIPBN010000618.1 GCA_903863315.1 uncultured Verrucomicrobiota bacterium
AACGCTCAACGTTCAACTTCCAACTCTGAACGTTCAAAGTTGGGCGTTGGACGTTGGAAGTTTTCCCTTTCGGTTCGTCCCGACTTTGTGTTCCCCCGGCTCAAGCTCGCGGTCTTCGTGGATGGCTGCTTCTGGCACGCGTGTCCGAGGCATTGCCGGATGCCGGCGGGCAACCGGGCGTTCTGGCGCGCGAAGCTGTCGCGCAACCAGGCCCGCGACCGGCTGGTGACGAGCACGTTGCGCAAGGCCGGCTGGCGGGTGCTGCGCGTCTGGGAACACGAGCTGACCCGCAAGCGCGAGCTGAGTCTGCTCAAACGCCTCCAGAGAGCACTCGACTCCTCACCCCAGCCCTCTCCTCGACCGAGGGGCGAGGGAGGGGAAAAATCACCGGGTCGGAGACCGTCGCTACGGGGCAAAGGAAAAGCCCCTCACCTGTCCTTGCGGTCTGGGTGAGGGGGGCGTGTGCGGTTGAGGGGTGTTATCTTTTGCTCATCACCGCGCCGGTTGGCGGCTTGGCGGCGGTTTGCCTCGTAACTATCTTGTTTCCAATCGGTTATACCTGAAATCGGTCCTGAAAAGGCCGTTTTCACCTCCGTCGAATGGCGATTTTCCCGGCAGAATGGCATTTCGACGGCGTCGAATCCGGGTTTTGCCGACAAAACGTCGTTTCGACGGCGTCGAATCAGCATTCTGCCGACAAAATGGCGATCCGACGCGGTCGGATTGGGGGTGTTTTTGGGAAAATGACGTTTCGACCGGCGGGGAAACGACATTTAGCCGGCAAAGCGCTGATTCGACGGCGGGGAATGGCCGTCTGGAGGGCAAAACGGGCTTTCCGCACGGGGGGAAACGGCTTTTACCGGTCTGGGTGGCCATTCCGCACGAGGGGAAACGAGGTTTGGCTGGCTGGAATGGCTTTCCCCGGCGGAGCAAGGGCGTCCAGCGGAGGGGAAGCAGCTTCCGACTGGGCGGAATGGGAGTCTAGCGGGCGGGACGGCACCCGGCCCGGGGAGGAAGCGGATATATTGGCGCGGAAGGGACGGGGCGGTGCGGCGGGGAGCAGGTCTGGCGAAATGATTGGCCGCCTCCCGCGCGGCTCATTAAAACAGTGCCCCGATGGCCCGCTCCGGTCGCCACAATTTCACAGGTGCCTTGCAAGCCAGCTTTCTGCTGGTGGGCTTGATGTTTTTCATCAAGGCCGTCGAACTCGGCGCGGGGATTTCCTTGGCCGGCTTCGGCATCGTCCCGCGTGACGAACGGGGTTTGATGGGCCTGCTCTTCAGCCCGCTGCTGCACGGCAATGCCGCCCACTTGCTGGCCAACGCCGCGCCGCTCTTTGTCCTGCTCACGCTGCTCTTCTGGGACCGCAAGTATCACCCGTGGCGCACGCTGGCGTTCATCTGGCTGGCGAGCGGGCTGGGCACGTGGCTCATCGGCCGGGGCATGACCAACGGCCAGCTCACGGTTCACATCGGGGCCAGCTCGGTGATTTACGGGCTGGTCGTGTATCTGCTCGTCGCGGGCTTCCTCATGGACAGTTGGCGCGCGGTCTTTGTGGCCATTGGCGTCGGCGTGCTCTACGGCGGCATCTTCTATGGCGTGCTCCCGCAGTCCGGTCCCATTTCGTGGGAAGGCCACTTGTGCGGGGCCATCGCCGGCTTCTTCACCGCGCGGCACAACCACGGGTGAGGCGGGGATGGGGAATAGGGAATAGGGAATAGGGCGGTCGGATTCGCCATTCGCAACTCGCCATTCGCCGTTCGCCAACTCATCCTTCGCCTATGGACATCGCGACTGCCGCCCGGTTGGAGAAAGTTGAATCAGCGCTCGCGCATCTGGAACACCAGCACGAGGAGTTGAACGGCGTGGTGGTGGAGCAGGCCCGGCTCATTAACCGGTTGCAAAAGGAAGTCGCACGCGCCTCGCAGGCCATGGAGAGCCAGGAGATGGAGCGTATCCGCGCCAACAATCAGAAGCCGCCGCACTACCAGTGAGGAAATTCGGTAGGCCGCGTCAGTAGCGCCTCGGCGGTGGAGCCTTCACGAAGGTCGTCTCGCGCAGGTAAATCGGCTCCAGTTTCTCGCCCGGCTGGAAGTCGCTGCGGGTGGAGGCCAGCCGTCCGAGTTCACAGGCGGAGGGCAATAACAACCTGAACCCGACAAAGGGACACTTCGCATCCGGGCTGACGAGCAATTCACCTGCTGCCACTAGCGCCTCAACCGCCTCGCGCTTGAGCAGCCGCAGCGGAGCCACCTCGCGACCGCCTTCCGTCGTCACTTCGTAGCTGGCCGAGTAGAACTCCCCGCGCAGCGCGTCAATCGCCACCGCGACGCGTCCGGTCAGCCCAGCCGACCGCACTGTCGCCGCCAGCACGTCTGCGGTGCTGATGCCGAGCAGTTTCAAGCCGGTGGCAAGCTGCCAGCCTTGCGCCAGCGCGATGGCCGAGCGCACGCCGGTGTAGGAACCCGGCCCCAGCCCGACCGCGATGCACCCAATCTGCTCGCGCTCCAAGCCTGCTGACTTCAGCGCCGACTCAATCAGCTCAAACGGTCCCGGGGTGATGCCTTCCGCCTCGGCGAGGCCGAGCACGCGGTCGCCTTCGACGACCGCCACGCCGCGTCGGGCGGAGGAGAATTCAAGCGCCATAATCTTCATACTCAATTCGTCGCCTCGTCTCGCTTGGCGCGGTGATGTTTACCCACCGTAAACGGCCGCCGAATTCTTGCCTTTCGCTTTTTTCCTTTTGCCTTGGGTCGCCCCACCACCGCTCCGCCCACTCCACCACCGTGACACCGCGCGGGGTGAAGAAGTATTCGTCCAGCCCTGCGCCGGCGATTTGCGCGCGCGTGTCGAGCCGGTA
>CAIPBN010000619.1 GCA_903863315.1 uncultured Verrucomicrobiota bacterium
GAGTTCCCTCTTTGCGCCCTCTTGCGCCTCGTTGTGGCTGCTCATGGTTTGCCTCCCTTTTGTCGCGTGAACCACTGCACCAGCAGCAGTTCGCTAAAGCACAGCGCGAGCACGGCCCAGAGCAGCGGCTTCCAGACTTCGCGGCCGAAGCGGCGGTCCTTGTCCATCTGCTGGTAGTCCGCCACGGAGCCGAGCAGGGTGGCTTGTAATGACTCGGCGAGGGCCTTGCGTTCCGGCTCGGTGAGCTGGCGGAGGTCGGATTCCGTGCGCGCGGTGCTGACAACGAACGGTGTCGCGCCGCCGTCGGGTGCGGCGAGCGTGTAAGTGCCGGGGCGTCCGGTCTTGGTGAACTCGACGTAGCCCAGCGCGCCGCGTCCGGTGATTTCGGCATCGTGCCGTGTGCCGTCGGGCGCGGTGAACTGCGCCTTGCGTCCGACGTGCGTGCGAGACACAAACGCGCCGAGCGGCTTGCCGACCTCGACGTTGCGCGGCGATTGCGCCTGCGACGCGAGGTAAATCACGAGCCGCTGCATCAGCGGCACGAAGACGGGGCGCACGGGCAGGTTGCTCCAGTCGGCATCGCAAGGGACGGCGCATTGCAGCACGCGGCCTTCGCCGAGCTTCTTCTCTACAAGAAACGGGTCGGCGGTGCTGAGTTGTGCGACGACGGCGAGGCCGGGGTCGGCCTGCTCCTGGCGCGTGCCGAGCTGGAACCAGAGCTTCATCTCGGCATCGGCGAGGTTGCCGTTGCGCGCGTCGTTGAAGAGCTCCATCGCTGGATGCGTGAAGAGCTGGACGACTATTTTCGCGCGCGGCTTGCCGTCTTCAAGGCCGCCGGCCAGCGCGGTGAAGGGCAGCGGCAACATGCCAGCGGCACGCAGCGCGCGGTGATACCAGTCCGTGTTGACGCGGTTGCCGGGGAAGACGAGCAGGCCGCCGCCGCTGGCGACGAACTCAGCGAGCGCGCGGACCTGCGCGTCGGCAAGCTGGCGGACATTCGCAAGCACGACAACGCGGGACTTCGAGAGCGCATCGGGCGTGAGATCGCCGGGCTGGATGATGCGCGTGAGAATGAGGTCGCTGCCGCCGGTCGCGGCCTTCATCGCGGGCGAGAGCGCGATGTCGAGGTAATCGGTCTCGCCCTTGAGCGGCTCGGGGCTGGGGTCGCCATTGACGAGGAGCGCGGGGAGCTTCTCCCAGACGGTGACGACGGCGGCGAGCGAGTTGTCGGCCTTGAGCGCGTCGGCGTCGGTGTGGACTTCGAGCGTGTGGAAGCCGGCGGTGTCGAAGGCGTGCGTGAAGAGCACCTGGCGTTGCTCGCCCGGCGCGAGGGCAATCTGCTGCGCGCCGCGCTCGCGGCCGTCGGCGTGGAAATACACGCGCAGGTCGGGCCACGTGCGCTCGCCGAAGTTGCGGAGCGTGGCGCGGACTTGAAGCGACTGGTTCACTCCCAGCGCGAGCTTGGGCAGGTCGAGCGACTCGACGGCGACGTTGTCGCGCGACTCCGTGCCGACGTGGAGGAATGTGACGCGCGGCGGAACCGGCAGGCGCTTCAAGGTCTGCAACGCGCGTCCGCGCGCCGCAGCCTCGCCATCGCTGAAGCTGGCTTTCTGGAAGTCGCTGAGGACGACAAATTCCTTCAGCCCATGCTGCATCTGTGCGGCGACGTTGGCGGCGAGTTCGAGGGCCTCGGGGAAGTTCGCCGCGCCGAAGTTGGCTTCGAGTTGCGCGAGCGCCTTCGTGACGCGGACGGTGTCGAGCGTCGGGGCTTCGAGCAGTTGCCTTGGCGTGCCGCCCATGAGGATGACCGCGACTTCGGAGCCCGAGCCGGCCTGCTCGATGAGCTTCGCGGCGGCTTCCTTGGCCTGCGCGAAGTTCGACGCCGCGCCCGCGCCGGCGGACATCGAGTAGGAGTCGTCGAGCAGAATGACGAGCGAGGTCTTCGCGCCGCCGAGCAGCGCGCGCATGCCGGTAAGGACGGGCCGCGCCATGCAAAGCGCGAGCAGCACGGGGATAAGGCAGCGGACGAGCAGCAGGAGGAACTGCTCGAACTTGAGCCGCCGCGTGTGGGCTTGGAACGCCGCGTCGAGCAGGTGCATCGCGCCCCATTGCACGACGCGCGGGCGGGAGCGGTTGAAGAAGTGCAGCAGCACCGGAATCGCCGCCGCCGCCATGCCGCCGAGGAGGAGGAGGTTGAGGAAGGTCATGCGGCGGTCTGCGGGTGAGGCAGACCAGACTTGTCCTCCGCGCCCATGCTCCGAGAGCGGCACTCAGATTCACGCGCTGGCCGACTGGTTATCTGCACGGATCTCATTCACGTTCGTTCACACTGCCATCCACCCGATGCTCGGAGCGATGGCTGCTTACTGCTTTCGGCGCGCTTCGCGCCGCCATTGCTGGAGCAGCATGCCCAAAATGGCGACGGCACAGCCCCAGCCGAACCAGTTGCCGTGCCGCTGGTAAAAGGTCGGCTCGCGCGGGCCGGCGGGCACCCACAGCTTCACCACGCGGAAGCCGGTGCCATGCACATCCGCCGCGTCGCCCACGCCGAGGTCGTGCATGAATCCTGTTTCGTCCACCCAGCAGGTCAGGCCGTTGTTCGTGCAGCGCACGACAGGGCGGCGGTTCTCCACGGCGCGGAAGACGCTGTGCGCCGCGTGCTGGAACTGCTGCGCGCTCTCGCCGAACCAGCCGTCGTTGGTGAGGTTCAGCAGGAAGTTCGCGTCCGTCGCGCTCTCGCGGGCGGCAGAAGCGATGACGTCCTCGAAGCAGATAAGCATCCCGGCGCGCACCTCGAAGCGCGGCTCTTTGAGCCGCAGCCGGCTAGCCTTGTCCAACTCACTGCGGGTCGCAGACCCGCGCTCCGTGGCTTCAGCCGACGACGCGGGAGCGCCGAGCGTGAAAGCCACCGGTTCCCGGCCCGCCGCAAAGCCGCCTTCGATGGGCGTGAACCACTTGAGGAACGGCAGCCAGTCGGCCAGCGGGATGTATTCGCCGAAGATGACCAGGTGGCGCTTGCGATAGGTGGAGAGGACTTTGCCCTCCGGCGAGAGGAGCAGGGCGGAGTTGTAGAAGGCGTAGTCCGAGGGGCGGTTCGATCCAGGCGGGGCGCCGGGTTTCAACTCATAGTCATCCGCGCCGAAGACCATGAAGACTTGGTGCCTGGCGACGAGGTTGGTGATGGCGCGGAAGCTCTCGTCGTTCAACTCCGGCAGCGCGGCCTCGGGCCAGACCAGCACATCGGGCTTGGTGGCGAGCGCGAGTTCGGAGAGCTGCATCAGCTTGGCGAAGCGGTTGGTCTTCTCCGCCGGGTTCCAAATCATCGTCTGCGGGATGCTGGGCTGGACGAGGGCGAGGCGAAGTTCGTTATGGAGAGCACGCTCGCGAATGAATTGTGGCACAAACGGCTGCACAATTCCCCACCCGATCACCAGCGTGGTCGCCAGCACCGGCAAAGCCACTTCACGCATGGCCATCCAGCGTGCGGTCGGATGCCGCACCAATGAGAGACCGGC
>CAIPBN010000620.1 GCA_903863315.1 uncultured Verrucomicrobiota bacterium
AAGGAGGACACCTTCTGGCAGCCGGCGGATGAACGAGATGCCCGCGCCCGTGCCCGTGCGCTTCAGTTGCACGCGCTGGAATTGGAGAAGCGGGATCTCACCCGCCAGTTACTGGGGGCCGAGCTGAGCTTCAAGGCCCTCCAGGAAATGCGTGAGCGCGGCTTTGCCCATGCCATCGTGGAAATCCTGTTTGGCTTCACTGGTCTTCCCCAGATCGATCACCTCATCACCGTCCATCATCTGCGCGAGGCTGATGTGAGCAGTTTCCTGGCGCTGCGCGAAGGCATCCTGCTGGACGAGGATCTGGCGGCGCTCCGCAGCCTGCGCGAGCGCTTCGAGGCCGAGCTGGCCCGGCAAATTGTGCCCACGGAGCTCGAGGAGCTGCGCTGCCGGCTGGCCGCGTTGGACAATCTGTCCGCGCTCCGGCAGACCAACGGCGTGCCCATCACGGGTCCGGAACTGCGCGAGATCGCACGCCTGCGGGCCGACACGCGTGATTTCCTGGCCCGGGCAATCCAGTTGGAGGAGCACATCTACCCCGAGGAAAGCCGGCAGCAGGGTGATGCGGCGTTCGAGGAGCTGTTGCGGCGCTTCCTCGGCGCGGATCGCTACGCGGACGTGGTGCGGGCGCGCGATCAGACCTTTGTGGAACTGTTTCAAAGCACGGCGCAACTGGGCGTGCCGAAAAGCGCGCTGGTGGAGGCCCATGCCGCCCGGGCCACCGCCGCCCGGCAGGCGCAGGAAATTCGCGCGGATGAGGCGCTCTCGACCGAGGAACGGGCGCTGCTGCTGGCCACCTTGCGCGCCACCACCACGGACCGGCTGGCCCGCACCTTGGGACCGGCGGCCTTCACGGCTTACGCCAAAAGCCACGGCCAAAGCCTGACCAATGCGCTTTCCCTGCCGCCGCAACGTCGCCGGCCCGCCGCCCCATGAACTGGCCCCGCCTCATTCTTGGTTCGGTGGCCCTCAACCTGGCGTTGGTGGGGATGCTGCTGTTTCAGACGGCCCGGCAGCGCGATGCGGCCCTGCCCGAGGCACGGCTGACCGTGGTCACCAATCTCGTGGCCACCACCCCGCCCGATTCCGCGCGTGCGCCAGTGGTGCAGGTCCCCGGCAGCCCGCCCTTCCAATGGAGCCAGATCGAGTCCACGAACATCCTTGTCATGGCCACCAACCTGCTGGCCATCGGCTGTCCGGCGGAGACCGCGCTGGATCTGCTCGGAGCCCGTCTGGCCGATGACCTCCGCGCGCGCGTGCGGGAGCTGCTGCGCCCGTTCAACGCCCGCTTCTGGGAGCTGGCCGCGAGCAACGGCGAGTTCGAGGACTTGATCAAAGGCACGGAGACCGAGCAAACCATCGAGCTGTGGACCCGCCAGCACGACGAGTTGCAAAAGAGTTTGCGCCAGACGTTGGCGGCTCCGGCGGAAAAGCGGACCACCGCCCCGCGCCACTCCCATTACCGGCATCTGACCACCGAGAAGCAGACCCAGGTTGCGGAGCTGGAGGCCCGGCAGGAGCAAGAGCTTGGCAAGCTCCGGCCCACGCTGGCCCAATTGTCCCCCAACGAACGGGCGGCGAAGCAGAAGGAGCTGCGCGAGCGCCATCAAGCCGAGCGCGCCGGCTTGCTCAGCACCGAGGAACTGGGCGAGGCGGAACTCCGCCGTAGCCCGCAGGCGGCAAAGGTCCGTGAACTGCGCGGCTTCAGCGCCACGCCAACGGAACTGCGCTCGCTCGCCCTGACCCTCAGGAATTTCGACACCGCGAATCCCGCGCTCCCGCGGCCAGATCCGGCGCGCGCGGAGGACAAGGCGGACTTCGAAGCGAAGTCCTCTGCCTTGGAGGCGCGCCGCCGCGCGCTGCTGCTGGCGCAACTGGGCGAGCAGCGCCTGGCCACCTTCGAGCGCGGCAGTGACCCGCGCTTCCACACCTTGTTGAAACTCGCCCGGCGATTGGAAGCGCCCGCTGCCGCCGCCAGCCAGTGGCTCGCCTTGCAAACCACTGCCCAAGACCAGGCGGCCCGGACTAGGCAGGACGCGCAGTTGAGCCCGGAGGCCCGGGCCGTGGCACTCGTCGCCATCCGGGCCGCCACCGAGCAGGAATTGCGGGCCGCCGTGGGCGCGCGGGGCTGGGGTGCCTACCAGCGCCATGCCGGCGACTGGTTGAAACAGTTGGGCCAATGAGTAGGCGGGCCAGCCCAATGCTGTTCGGGGTTTGGCTTGATAATGCCTGCCCCGAGCTATATCACCCACCAAGGTATGCCGTCTTTCAGCTACGTCGCCCGTGAAGCCGCCTCCGGCCGGGAGATTCGCAACGTCCTTGACGCCAACACGGAGCAGGAGGCCATCGCCAACCTGCTGGGCCGGAACCTGCTGGTGGTTTCCATCCAAGAGGCCAGCGGCAAGAAGGGCAAGGCCACCACTGGAGCAGTCCCGCTCCAAGACTTGGTCATGTTCACCCGGCAGCTCGCCACGCTGATTGACGCGGGCATCGCGATTGTGGGAGCTCTCCAGGCCCTCGCCGAGCAGACGGACAACAAGATTATGCGGGATGTCATCCGCGACATCTGCGCACGGGTCGAAAGCGGCGACAACTTCTCGGCGGCGTTGACGAAGCATCCCAAGACCTTTGAGCGCCTTTATGTCTGCATGGTGGACGCGGGTGAAAAGGGCGGCTTGCTCGCGGAGATCCTTGGCCGCTTGGCGACCTATTTGGAGAACACCGTCCGGCTGCAAAAGAAGGTCAAGTCGGCGATGATGTATCCCACCATCGTCACCTTGGTCGCCGTCACGATCACCATCTTCCTGCTGGTCAAGGTCGTGCCCACGTTCGGTGAAATCTTCTCCGGCTTTGGCGCGAAGCTGCCTGCGCCCACGCAGTTCCTGATCGATCTCTCGGAATGGATGAAAAAGTGGTGGTGGCTGATCGGCCTCTGCGCGGGGGCGGTGGGCTATGGCTGGCTGGCTTTCATCAAGACCAAGGTCGGCCTGGAGTTTTGGGACAAGAACCGCATCCGCCTGCCCGTCTTTGGCCACATCGCGCACAAGATCTGCCTGGCGCGCTTTTCCCGCACCCTGGCGTCGCTCATCCGCTCCGGCGTGCCGATCCTCGAAGTGCTCAACATCACCGCCAACTGCGTCGGCAACGTGATCATGGAGAAAGCCATCCGTTCCGCCTCCGCCGACATCGAGAAGGGTGACGGCATCTCCTCCGCGTTGGGCCGGCATCCGGTCTTCCCAGTGATGATCATCCGCATGCTCAACGCCGGCGAGCAGACCGGCAAGATCGACGCGATGCTCGAACGCGTGGCGGACTTTCTGGATGACGAGATCGAGACCATCCTGGACGGTCTGACTTCCCTCATCGAACCGCTGCTGATCGTGTTCCTCGGCGTGACCGTCGGCAGCATCGTCATCGCGATGTTCCTGCCCATCTTCAAGATGAGCGAGATCATCAACCCGCCCGGCCGCTAAGCAGGGCAAAAGGAAAAGGACAAGGCAAAGGAAAGTCGCCGCGCAAAGCCGGCCCTTTTGCCTTTTTACTTTCACCTTTTGCCTTCTTCATTAGCGCATGGTCGCCCGTGTCACCTTGGAAATCGCACTCCGCCGGGAGTTCGATTACGCCATCCCGCCCGAACTGGCGGGCCAGGTGGAGGTGGGCACCCGCGTGAAGGTTCCCTTTGGTCACCGGCAGGTCATGGGCTGCGTCACCGCCCTCGTCGAGCAGTCCACGCACACCAACCTGCGCCACCTCACGGGCGTCATCGGCAAGCAGTCACTCGTCACGGCGAAAGTGCTGCGGCTCGCCCGCTGGATTGGCGAATATTATTGCTGCGCGCCGGAACTGGCCCTCAAGAGCGTGCTGCCGCAGGCCATCCGCCGCGAGCAGGAAGGCTGGCGCGAACGCCTGTCCGTCCGCCTGCTTCCGGTCACGGGCGAGCTGCCCAAGCTCACCAAGCGTCAGCAGGAAATTCTCAGCCTGCTCGAAGAGCGCCGCGAGCTGCCGCTGGCCGAACTGCTCGAACTGGCCGAGACCACGGCGGAAACCATCCGCCGGCTGGAGGACAAGCATCTGGTCACCATCACCAGCCAGGTCTCCGAGCGCGACCCATATGCGAAGGAGGTCATCAGCCGCACCGAGCCGTTGCCGCTGAACACCGAGCAGGCGAAGGCGTTGGCGGTGATTTGCGCCCGCATGGATGAGGTGGGCGATGCAGGTGAGAAAGTGGGAAAGCGGGAAAGTGAACCAGCGTCGGCGCGCACTGGTTCACCTGCCACCTTCCTCCTCCACGGCGTCACCGGCTCCGGCAAGACGGAGGTGTATCTCCAAGCCATCGCCCACGCGCTCGCGCAGGGCAAAGGCGCGGTGGTGCTCGTGCCGGAAATCGCGCTCACGCCGCAAACCGTGGAGCGCTTCAAGGCGCGCTTCAGCCACGGCCCGCTGCAAACGCAGGTCGCCGTGCTCCACTCGCACCTCAGCGCCGGTGAGCGACACGATGAGTGGCACAAGATCCGCCAAGGCCGCGCCCGCATCGTGATCGGCGCGCGTTCGGCCATCTTCGCTCCCGTCGAGCCGCTCGGCTTGATCATTGTGGATGAGGAACACGAGCATTCCTACAAGCAGGAGGAAACCCCCCGTTACCACGCGCGCGATGTGGCGGTGGTGCGCGGCCAGATGGAGGATGCCGTCGTGGTCCTCGGCTCCGCCACGCCGTCCATGGAGAGCTTTTACAACGTCCAACGCGCCAAATACGCCTTGCTGGAGCTCACGATCCGCGCCGACGAAAAGAAGATGCCCATCGTGCGCGTGGTGGACATGCGGCAGGAGGCCCGCAAGGAAAAGGGCGTTCCGATTTTTTCCGTCCAGCTCAAGGAGGCGATCACCCAACGACTGGAACGCCGCGAGCAGACGATGCTTTTTCTGAACCGCCGCGGCTATTCCAGTTCGCTCCAGTGTCCGCAATGCGGCTACGTGGCCGAGTGCCCCAATTGCAGCGTCGCGCTCACCTACCACCGCCGCGCGCAGAAAATCTGCTGCCACATCTGCGGCCACGAGGCGCCCGCCCCCACGGCTTGTCCCGAGCCCAAGTGCCGGAGCGCAGCGATCCGCTACGCCGGCCTCGGCACCGAGCGGGTGGAGGAGACGTTGACCAAACTGTTCCCGCACGCGCGGGTGCAGCGGATGGACTCGGACCTGATGAAGCGCAAGGAGGACTACCGCCGCGTGCTCGGAGATTTCAAGGCGGGGAAGACGGACATCCTCGTGGGAACGCAGATGATTGCGAAGGGCCTGCACTTCGAAAATGTCACGCTGGTCGGCGTCATTCACGCGGACCTCAGCCTGCACATTCCCGATTTCCGCGCGGGCGAGCGCACGTTTCAACTGCTCACGCAGGTGGCCGGCCGCGCCGGTCGTGGCGACGTCGAGGGCGAGGTGTTCGTGCAGAGCTTCACGCCTTTTCATCCCGCCATCCAGTTTGCCCGGCGGCATGATTTTGTCGGTTTTTACGAACAGGAAATCGAGTTCCGCGAGCAGCTCAAATACCCGCCTGTCTCCCGGCTGGCCATGCTGACGCTCAAAGGCCGCAACGAGGAAAAGGTGAAGTTCGCCGCCGAGCACGTCGCCCGGACCATTGAAACGCTGGCCGGGGGCAAGCCGTTGCCAACGGGTGAGAGAGCCGGTGCGTCGGAATTGGAACTGCTGCCAGAGGCTGGATCCGCTCGCCCCCTCCTCACCGCACCCGCTCCCACCACCGCACTCCGCGATCTGGTCATCGCCGGCCCCGCGCCCGCGCCACTCCTGCGCGCGGAGACTTTCTATCGCTACCAAATCATGCTGCGCACCGGCCAGATGCCCCGGTTGAGCAAGTTGCTTGCTGCGCTGCTGGAGAAGCTGGAGCTTCCGGAAGACGTGTCCCTGGCCGTGGACATCGACCCCGTGAGCTTGATGTGAGCGAGCCGGATTTGGTGGCAGCCCAGTTCAGAGCTGGGTGCCCGTCAGCCGCTCGTAGGCTTCCAAATACTTGGCCTGCGTGCGCGACACGATTTCCGGAGGCAGCGCCGGGGCGGGCGGGTTCTTGTCCCAAGCGAGTGTTTCGAGGTAATCGCGCACGAACTGCTTGTCGAAACTCGGCTGGCTTTGCCCTGGAGCATACTCGGCCGCCGGCCAGAACCGCGACGAATCCGGAGTGAGGACTTCGTCAATCAACAGCAACTCACCGTTGAAATGGCCGAACTCAAATTTGGTGTCCGCGATGATGATGCCGCGCTGCCGCGCGTAGTCGCGCGCAAATTGATAGATGCGCAGGCTCAGCTCGCGCACGCGTTCGGCGATGTCCGCGCCGACCAGCTTGGCGGCGGTTTCAAACGAGATGTTCTCGTCATGACCGGTCTCCGCCTTGGTCGCGGGCGTGAAAATGGGTGCGGGCAGTTCGGAGCATTCCACCAGCCCGGCGGGCAGCTTGATGCCGCAGACGGTCTGGCTGCGCTGGTATTCCTTCCACCC
>CAIPBN010000621.1 GCA_903863315.1 uncultured Verrucomicrobiota bacterium
ACGGTGCTGAAGGTTTCGAGCAGCCAGTTTGCGAGGCGGTCGAAGGAGACGATTTGCAGGCGCGAGTAGCCGGCGAGGTTCGGGCTTTCCAGAATTTGGCGCTCCAACTGAAACGTCGCCTGCTTGGGTGCGAGGAGCAGGAGCGGCGGGCCGTCGGGAGCGCGCTTCAGCTCGGTGCGGATTTCCTCCAGGCAACGCCAAGTCTTGCCGCTGCCGGCAGGGCCGAGGAGGAAGTGGACGCGCACGCCGCGATGGTCGGGGGCAGCGCTCAAAGTTCAAGGTTCAAAGTTCTTTGATCCTTGGTTGGCCAGGAAAGGCAGTTTCAGCACATGGAGCGCGGTGGCGGCCGGAACCTGCGTCTGCAACCGGATATTGCGACCCTGTGGAACTTGGATACGCTGCTCCCATGTCTTCCACCGGAGTGCGTTCCTGGGTTGCTGGTGCCTGCATGTTGTCGGTTGGGCTGGCTGGCGGGTATTTCGCCGGGCGCAACGGGTTGTCTGACACGTCGTCTTCGAATCAGACCACGGCGTCACCTGCCCCTGCCACGCCGCCGATTAAACCTGCGGCCGCAAAGAAGCCCGGGAAGGAATCGCGCGGGGCCGACCTCGCGAATGCAGGTGCTTCTGCCAGCAGCGCGCCGCGCTCGCTTGAAGAAATCGTTGCGAAGCTACGGCAGGCGATGGCCGATCCGCAATACATGCGGTCGGGTCAGGAGATCTTCGCCGCCATTCAGAATCTTGCGCCTGCTGACATTCCGGTGGTGCTGGCGCAAATCAAGGAACAGGGCGGGCAGCGGAATTTTTACAGCATCCTCGCCGCGCTTATGCCGCGTTGGGCGGAGGCGGACCCGCAGGCGGCGTTGATTTATGCGCAGTCGCTCACGCGCGTGAACGAGCGGCAGGTTGCACTCAGCGCTGTGTTTTCAGGTTGGGTGCGCCGTGATGTGGAGGCGGCAATCTCAGCGGTGGAGCGGCTCAAGTCCAACGAAGAGCGGCGCAGCGCGTGGTCGGCCATCCTGCCTGAGCTGGCGCGGCAGTCGCCGGAACGCGCGCTGGAGCTGCATGCGAAGCTGCCGAAAGGGGAGGCGCAATACGGTTACAGTTACAGCTCGGCTCAGAGCATTTTCATGGTGTGGGCGCAGAGCGATCCAGCCGGCGCAGCAGTGCGGGCAATGCAGCTTCCTGGCCGGGAACGCGATCAGGTCGTCAGTGGCATTGCGTCGCAGTGGGCGATGAAAGATGTGCAGGCCGCGCTCACCTGGGCACAGGGTTTGCCGGAGGGCAACACCAAACGCAATGCCACGCGAGCCGTGTTGGGCGAGCTGGCCAACCAGAACCCGCAGTCTGCCGCGCAACTCGCCCTGACGCTCACTGGCACGGCCCAGCAGGAGGCCATGGCCACCGTCGCCGCAGCGTGGGGGCAGTCGGATCTCACCAGTGCGCTGACGTGGGCGCAGAACCTCACCGATCCCCGCGCGCGCGACCGGGCGCTGCAATCGCTGGGCAACGAGTGGGCGCGGCGGGATCCGCAGTCGGCGGCGGCGTATGTGAACAACCTGCCGTCCGGGCAGTTGAAGAACAATCTGCTCTCGAACATCGCGTCGGCGTGGGCCAACACGGATTCAAAGGCCGCACTCGAATGGGTGCAGACACTGCCGTCGGGCCAGGCGAGGAACAACGCGTTGCAAAGCGTGGTGAGCCAGATGAGCCATCGGGACCCCGCTGCTGCCGCCGCCTGGCTGGAGGCTCTGCCTTCGGGCGGTTCGCGCCAGAGCTACTTGTTCAGCAACGTGGCCAGCCAGTGGGCTCAACAGGATCCGGAACGCGCTGCGGAGTGGGTGAAGCGGCTGCCGCCCGGAGCCGGCCAGCGGGATGCGGCGAACAACATCATCCACCAGTTGGCGGAGGCGAATCCCAAGCTGGCCGCCGACTTTGCCCTGTCACTGCCGCCCGGACAGTCGCAGCAGAACAGCGTCGGCAACGTCGCCTCACGCTGGGCGGCGAGCGACGTGAAGGGCGCGGTCGAATGGGCCCAGCAGCTTCCCGAGGGTGGTTTGCGGGACAGCGCTTTGCGCAACGTGGCAAGTGCGTGGGCGCAGAACGATCCTCAGTCGGCCGCCGCGTTCGCCCAGAACCTGCCGCCTGGTGGAGCACAGAAGAGCGCGCTGTCTTCGGTTGCGAGTGCGTGGGCCGGTCAGGATCCAAAGGCTGCGGCGCAATGGGTGACGGGCCTGGGCAACACGGAAAATTCCGGCGATTTGCTGCGGAGTGTGGCGCAAGGCTGGGCGCAGAACGCGCCGGCAGAGGCGGCGGCGTGGGTGGCTACGCTGCCCGTGGGCAAGGAACAGAACAACGCGGCGCTGGCCATTGTGAGCACCTGGTCTTATCAGGAGCCGGCGGCGACGGCGGCGTGGGTGAGTGCTTTTCCCGAAGGCCAGACCCGCGAAAATGCCATGCGCAGTGTGGTTTCCGGCTGGGCACAAAATGATCCTGCCGGTGCAAGCGGCTGGCTGGGGACGTTGCCGGCGGGGAAATCTCGTGAGAAGGCCATCGAGGCGTATGTGGACCAGGTGTCCTATCAGGAGCCCGCGTTGGCGGCGAAGTGGGTTCTTGAGCTGGCGTCCGCAGACACCAAGCAAGGCCAGGTCTCCTACCGGATTGATAATCTCGCCCGGCAGTGGTTGCAGCAGGACGAAACCGCCGCGCGCGCGTGGATTCAGCAGGCACCGATTTCGGAGGAGAAGCGCCGGGCGCTGCTGGAGCGGAAACGGTAGGCTAGTTCTGGCGGACGACCTGTAGGGAGCCGAGGTCAAACCACGCGCGGCCCTTCTCGGCGCGGAGTTCGCAGACCAGCATGACTTCCGTGCCGGGACCGGGCACTTCAAACTCAAAGGTGATTTTCTTCCAGTCGTTGTCCCCGCTGACTTGGTTGGGCCGGGACGAACCGGAAATGCGCAGGCCCGCGCCTTCGCCGGTGGGTTCCTTGAGCGGCACGACGTCCTTGGTGGCGACTTTGCCTTCGAAGCGGGATTTGCCGGCGTCCAGCAGCACCCGGGTGCGCCAGGAGGCCACGACGCGGTTGGGTTTTTCGAGATTGATTTCCAAGGCCTTCACGCCGCCTCGGTCAGCCTCGCCCAGCTTGGATTCACCCGAATCGAGCTGCGGCTCCCACTTGCCGATCTTCAGCACGCCGTTGGCGTCGGGCTTGACCGGCTTGGGCGGTGCGATGCCCACCTGCTTCTGAATGCCGGTGATGCGTGCGAGCAGGCGGTTGTTCGTGTCCCGGGTGGTGTTGTCGAAGTTCTTCGCCGCGCCTTCGTTCATCTCGGCCAGCACGGGCCGGACGCGGGCATGGACCTTGGCGGTTTCGTTGGTGAGGAACTCGGCGGTGAAGACGTTGGTGAGCAGGTAGCCCACGCGGTCGCGATAAAGCTGCTTCGTCTGCGGAAGCTGCCACAGGGCACTGGTGACCATGCCGCCCATGCTGTCGAAGACGGGGAAGTTCGGGTCGCCGAAAAGCTGGTCCATGCCGGAGGCGAGGAAGTAAACCTTGGTGCTGCCAGCCGGGACGAGCAGCCGGTAGTTGTTGCGGTTGCGCGCGTAGCCATCCCAGTGTGCGGTCATCATCTCCAAGGCCACCACCGAGAGAAAATGGTCGATCGCCAAGGTTTCTTCCAGCCGTTCGGCGCGCTTCTTCAGGTCCGGCTCGCGGCAGGCGGCGACCAGCCCCTTTAGGTCGGCTTGATCATTCGTGCCCTGGCCAATTTTACGGTCCTTGCGCTGATCAATGTCCGCGCAGAATCCGCCATCGTAGAAGGTGCCCGCCTTGCTGCCGAAATGGTTGCGCATGAACTGCGTGTCAAAGCCCTCCTTGAGCACGTAGAAGCCCAGGTCACGGCCATTGAGCCAGACACGGGCGTGCGAAATCCGCAACGCGGGGACTCCACCGGCGTTGAAGATGGCGGAAGCGAGATACTCGTTGAGGTAGGTGCCGTCCTGCACCGAGTTGTTGAGGTGGATCTTGTCCAAGCCGTGAAACTTTTGTTTCTCGCGGTATTTGTCGAAGTTCAAGGTCAGGGCTGGTCGGTCGTTGACGGGCCGGAAGCTGCCAGCCGCGCCTTTGAGGTGGATGCCCACGTCGTTGAAGATGAAGTCATCCCCCTCGCGCACGGTGCAGCGGACGTAGCTGCGCTGGTCCTTGTTGAGCTTGGCGAGTTCCGCCGGGGAAATTTCGATGCGGAGCTTGGGGATGATCCCTTGACTGAAAAAGACATTGTCGGGCGCCTCCGGATGACTGCTGGCGGCAGGGCTGCCGAGTGCGCTCAGCAGGGCCAGCACCATGGTGGAAAGCCAGGCGGGCAGGCCGAGGGCGGGGTTCTGAACTGACAAGCGCATCCGGGTTTTGACTCTGCGTTCGGTTGTGACGTTCGAAACTATGGGACAAAGTTTCCGCCCTGCAAGCCATCGGTGTGAAACGCCGCCGAATTTGGGGCAAAGCCACGGTTGGCAACCAATCCGGTTCGTGCGATAAGCAGGGCGCTTGAACAAACAAACCTCCTCCATGAAAACCCTGTTAGCTCTTTCCTGTGCCGCCGTGCTGGCCTTCGGTCTTGGTTGCGATCAGTCCAAATCTTCCTCTGGCCATGGCCATGGAGGACATCATCACGAGCCGCCGCATGGCGGGACCGCCATCGACCTTGGTAATGAGGAGGCGCATCTGGAGTTCGTGCTCGATGCTGCGGCGGGCAAGCTCACCTGCTACGTGCTCAAGCCCCACATGAGCGGCTTCCAGCGCATCACGCAGGAGACGCTGGAACTCGCCGCCACCGTGGCGGGCAAGCCGGAGATGCTCACGCTCACGGCCGTCGCCAACGCCGCCACCGGCGAGAAGGCCGGGGACACCTCGCAGTTCGAGGCGCAGGCGGACTGGCTCAAGACGGCGAAGAGCTTCGATGCGGAGCTGAAGAAGATTGGCGTGCGGGGCAAGGACTACACCGCGCTGAAATTTAACTTTCCGAAGGGCAGCGCCGACGCGGGCGTCCATAAGTGAGCCGACTATGAAATACTCGCTCCCATTCTGCGTTGTGGCCGCTGCTGGTTGTCTGCTCGTCCATGCCGCTGAGCCAGCCAAGTCCGGCAAGAAGGAGGTGCGCGGCGCTCCGATTCAGAAGCTCGCGCCACCTCCGACCAACGCAGCCCCGACGACCGCAGAGAGCAAGGCCCCAGCCCCCGGCGCGGTGCAGAAGGACGGGGACTTCCTCATCGTTGGCTTCGATCGGCTGGCTTCCTTCAACTACGACGTGCCGGACGAAGCCCCGGTGGGAACCAACAAGACCGTGAAGGTCGAGGCCCCCAAGGAACAGATTCCTCCCGCAGTGAAGGCGTTCGACAAGCAGCGCGTTGCGCTCAAGGGCTTCATGCTGCCCTTGAAGGTCGAAGGCGGGCTCATCACCGAGCTCCTCATCATGCGCGACCAGTCCATGTGCTGCTACGGCACGGTGCCCAAGATCAACGAGTGGGTCAGCGTCAAGATGACCGGCAAGGGCGTGAAACCCATCATGGATCAGGCCGTGACGCTTTACGGCAAGCTGCACGTCGGCGAAATCCGGGAGAATGGTTACCTAGTGGGCATTTACCAGATGGACGGCGAGCGCATCGCCGGACCGCTGGATTTGTGAGGTGGGTCACATTTCCAGATGCTCATCCGATGTGCTCAAAACAGCCCTTGGACTCCTGAGCTTCGAGGCGGCTGAGTCCCCGGCCTCTTTCCGTGAATTTGTCGTGAACACCTCAGCGTCGGCTCCTACAGTTTGCCAACCGTGAAAAACTTGCTTTCAACCACCTTGGTCGCCGTTTGCCTGGGTGCGTTCATTCCCGCCGCGCTGGCCGCCGGCGCACCGGGTTCCTCCATCCGTCCCAAGGATACCGTCATCGTGGATGCCAAGACGGAGGCGATCATCAAGGGCGCGCTCAAGTATCTGGCCTCCAAGCAACAGGCATCCGGGGCGTGGGGCTTCAGTGGCGAGGAGCAGAAACGTCAGGTGGCCATGACCGGCTACACGCTCATGGCCATGCAGGCGGCTGGCCAGCTCCCCGGCGAGGGCGAATATGGCAAGAACGTCACTGCCGGGATGAATTACCTCCTCGATTCCATCGGTCCCGACGGTCTCTACAACATGCGCAGCGACGGGCAATACATGTATTCCCATGGCATCGCCACCATCGCGCTGGCTGAGCTTTACGGCCAGACCAAGTCCCCGACCATGCGTCCGAAGCTCGACAAGGCCGTGAAGGTCATCATCAGCGCGCAGGCCACTGAACCGGGCCATGAAGGCGGCTGGCGCTACCGGCCAGTTGCGAAAGACGCTGACATCTCCGTCACCGTGCTGTGCCTGGTCGCTTTGCGCGCGGCGAAGAACGGCGGTCTCGAAGTCCCGCAGCGCACCATCGAGGAGGCCGTTACCTACGTGAAGCGTTGCCAGGACGAGCGCACTGGGGGCTTTTGCTACCAGCCACAGCGGGACCCCGGCTTCGCCCGCACGGCGGCGGCGATTTACTCCCTGCAAGTCTGCGGCCTCTACGAGGATCCGATGGTCAAGAAGGGCTCCGCGTATCTCTTTGAGAACCTGCGCGACGATCACGAGTGGTTCACCTACGGAAACTTCTATGCCGCCTCCGCGCAATACATGGTCGGGGGCGAGACCTGGCAGAAGTGGTATGCGAAGGTCAACGGGGTGCTGCAATCGCAGGTGGTCAAGCAGGGCGACGTGGCCTACTGGGAATCGCGCGGTCGCGGCGGTGTCGGCCCGACCTTCTGCACCGCGGTTTACACGATGATTCTAGCAATGCCGTATCACTACATCCCGCTGTATCAGCGGTGAGAGAGCAGTAGGTGGAAATTCGAAAGAGGTGACATGACGTCCGTCCTAATTCGCACCCACTCGCGTGCTGTTGCTTTCATCCTCGCCTGCGCCACCACCCTCGCCGCCCACGCCGGCTCGCTCCGCACGCGCGACGGCAAGTTCCTCGAAGGCACCGTCCAGCTCGACGCGCCCGCCGGGGTCAAAATCACCCTCGCCAACGGCCAGCAGCAGACGTTCCCGCTCGCGAGCCTTGAGCAGGCGACCTTCACCGCCAGTTCGGCCACCAGCCTCCCGCCGGAAGTGGCTGCCTTGATGAAGGGGCAGGGCTTCGGTCTGTTGGGCACCTACTACGAGCGCGTGGATCTCAGTGGTCGTCCCGTCCATCGGCTGGATGCTGCGATTAACTTCGACTGGGAACTCGGCGAACCCATCGTCGGCGTGCAGAAGGACTACTTCAGCGCGCGTTGGAGCGGGCAGTTGGAAGCGCCGGTGTCCGGCAAGTTCACCTTTCATCTTGATGCGGATGATGGGGCGCGGTTGTGGGTGGGGGACCGGCTCGTTTGTGATGCGTGGCGTATCTCGGACAGTTCCGAGATCAGCGGCACGATGGACCTGCAAGCCGGGCAGCTTTACGATCTCCGGCTCGAATACTACGATAACCTTGGTCCGGCGCACCTGCGTCTTTCCTGGACCGGCCCCGGCATTCCCAAGAGCGTCGTGCCCCGTAGCCAGTTGCATCCGAGCCTCGGGATCAAGTCGGCTGGCAGCCAAGGCCTGCTCGCCGCCTACTTCCGCCGCACGGATCTGGACAGCAGCAGCGCGGTGACTCGGCTGGACCCGCAACTTGATTTCAACTGGGGCAACAACGCTCCGGTGGCCGAGGTGCCGGCCGAGAGTTTCAGTGCGCGGTGGAGCGGACAGGTGACCGCACAATTCACGGAGAGCCACACTTTCCATGTCGAAGCTGGTGGCGGGGTGCGCGTGTGGTTGGATGGCCAGCGCATTCTCGATCAATGGCGCGATCAGCCCGGTGAATTCTACAGCACCGTGGTGCCGCTCACAGCTGGCCAGAAATACGGTCTGCGCATTGAGCACTTCAGCACCAGCAAAGAGGCCAAGATGCGCCTGCTGTGGAGCAGCGCCTCGCAGCGCAAGGCCGTGATTCCGGCCGCCGCGCTTTCCCCGTCACAGCCGCCCCGATCTGCCGGGGCCAAGCCGGTCCACGGCCTGCTGGGCGCTTACTTTTCCCGGGCTGATTGTTCGAGCGAGGTGCTCAAGCGCGTGGATGCGCAGGTGAATTTTGACTGGGCCGACAAGCCGGCCGCGATGGGCGTGCCCACGGAGGATTTTTCGGTGCGGTGGACCGGCCAGTTGCAGGCCCAGCACACGGAGAATCACACTTTTCACGTTGAGACCGACGATGGCGTTCGCGTCTGGGTGGGCGACAAGCAGGTCATCGACGAGTGGCGACAGCAGGCCACCACGGTTGTGAGCCTGCCCGTGCCGCTCACCGCCGGACAATTTTACCCCCTCACCATTGAGTATTTTTCCGCGAAGCCGCCAGCGTTGGTGAAGCTGAAGTGGAGCAGTCCCTCCACTCCGCTGGGCATCATTCCGGCGAACCGGCTCTACCCGCCCCATGCGCCCAACACGCCGTCACCGGGCGAGCGCCGCCTTGGCTTGGACCGCGGGGTTGTTACGTGGGATGGCTCCTTCCTCGCCGCTCCGCTCGTGGCCGGCGACGACACAGCACTCCAGTTCGGCGGGGCGCAAAAGGACTTCTCCCTCTCCACCGTCAACGCCGCCCGCCTGATTTTTCAAAACCTTTCGGCTCAACGGGCCGCCAAGGTGGAGCCCGGCCGCAGCGGCGTGCTGCTGGTCAACGGCGACTTTGTCGATGGCGAGTTCAAAGGGTTGGAGCGCGGGCGTGTGAAGCTCAGCTCCGTCCTGTTCGGCCTCAAGTTCTTCGACGCCAACTACGAGGTCGTGGCTGTCATTTTACGCGAGCCCGCACTTGGTGCGCCGACGTTCCGCGTGAAGGTCAGCGATGGTTCGGTGTTGCTGGTGAAGAAATTCGCGATCACGCCGGAAGGCCTGACCATCGAGGACGCCACCTTGCGCGGATACAAGGTGCCGGCGCAGGAGCTGGTCGAGGTCCGGCAGGGCAGCGGCACGAATCTCTTCTCAGCTTCGCTCCAGCTTGGGCCGCAATCGCTCCACGCCCAGGCGGCCAAAGTGGACGCTGCCGCCGAGCGTGAGTGGAAGTCCAAGGCCGAGGCGGTCCGCAACGTCGTCGTTGCGGAGAATGACAAGCGCGCCCGGATGGACGACGAGGAGCAGCGCAAGATCCGCACGGAGCTCGACGCCGTCACCGAGGCAGACCGGATCCTGAAGACCGCTACCGCCAAGCTCACTGCCCTCCAGGAGGCATTCGCTAAGTCCCGATCCGAACTCAAGGACGCCGAGGCCAAGGCCGAGGAACTCCGCCTCGCCGCGAAGAAGGCGACGGAAGCTTACGACGCCAAGATCGCCGAGACCGACAAACACAAGGCCCAGCATGACAAGGGCAAGGCCACGTATTCGCAGCGTGGACAAGAGCTGCTCGCCGCCACCCGCACGCGCGACACAACGCAGACCCGGTTGAACAACGAAGTCCTCGCCGCCGAACAAGCTCTGTCCAGCGCACGCAACCGGCTGGCCTCCGCAAAGCAGGACGAGCTCAACCGCATGAAGAGCGCGGAGGCAAATCGCAAGGCAGCCGCCCTCGCGGCCGAGCAGGGCGAAGCGGCGCGCGTGAAGGTCGAGGCCGCTTGGAAAGCCACCCAGGCGGATGCGGCGAAAGCAGTCGCCGCGCGGGACGAGGCGAAGAAGTTGATGGACAAGGTCGCGGCCGAGTCGGCCAGCGCCATGAAGAAAGCCGCCGACAGCAAGCTGGCCGCCGACAAGGCCACCACCGAGTCGGCTGCCAGAGCGAAAGCCGCCACTGAGGCACGGGCCAGCGCGGACAAG
>CAIPBN010000622.1 GCA_903863315.1 uncultured Verrucomicrobiota bacterium
ACAATTACGTGGACTCACTGGTCTTCACCCGCCTGCGTGAGATGCAAATCCTCCCCTCGCCAACCGCCTCGGATGAAGCCTTCGTCCGACGGGTCTTTCTGGATGTCATCGGGCTGCTCCCCACCGTCGCGGAGGTGGAGGCGTTCCTGGCCGACCCGCGGGCCGACAAGCGGGCACGCCTTGTGGACACGCTGCTGGAACGGCCGGAGTTTGCGACCTTCTGGGCATTGCGCTGGGGCGACCTGCTACGGCTGAGCCCAACTCAGGTGGGCCTGCGAACCGTCCCCAAGTTTCACCAATGGCTCGTGCGCAGCTTTGCGGAGAACTGGCCTTACGACCGTTTCGCGCGCGCACTGCTCACTGGTGAAGGCAGCACGCACGAACAGCCAGCCGCCAATTACTGGCGCGCGGCGAAGGACACGGATGACGCCACCGAAACGACCGCGCAGCTTTTCCTTGGCGTGCGCATCGCTTGCGCCCGCTGCCACAATCATCCGCAGGAGCGCTGGACCCAGAATGATTACTACGGCATGAGCGCGATCTTCGACCGCGTGCGGCGGCGGCCTGTGGCGCGCACGGATGCCACCTTCGTCTGGCTCGCGCAGGAGGGCGAAGTCACCCAGCCCCGCACCGGCCGCGTGATGAAGCCGGCGGTGCCCGATGGCGGCGAACTGCCCGTGCCCGCCGACGCCGACCGGCGCGTGGCGTTCGCCGACTGGCTGGCGGAACCGGCGAATCCGTTCTTCGCGAAAGCCGAGGTGAACCGCCTGTGGGCGCAGGTGATGGGCGCGGGCATTGTCGAGCCGATGGATGATTTCCGGGCGTCGAATCCACCCTCCCATCCCGCGTTGCTGGACGCGCTGGCAACGGATTTCCGCAAGCACGGCTTCGACCGCAAGCATGTCCTGCGCGTGATCTTGAACAGCCGCGTGTATCAGGCCTCCGCGCAGGCCAACGAGTTCAACGCCGATGACCGGCAGTTCTTCTCCCGCTATCGCCGCCGCGTGCTGACGGCGGAGCAACTGCTGGACGCCGTCTCACAGGTCACGGGCGTGGCGGACCGTTTTGCCAACGCGCCCGCCGGCACGCGCGCCACCGCCCTGCCCTCGCCGGAAGCGAACAACGCCTTTCTCAGCACCTTCGGCCAGCCGCCCCGGGCCACCGCCTGCGCGTGCGAACGCAGTTCCACCGCCACGCTTGGACAATCGCTCCAGCTCTTCAACGGCCCGCTGCTTCAGGCGAAACTGAAGGCCTCCGACAATCGCCTCCGCGCGCTGGCCGCCGCGAGCCGGCCCGATCCGGAGATCATTCAGGAGCTTTACCTCGCCGCGCTTAGCCGTCGTCCGACGCCGAAGGAACTCACCACCACGCTGAACTATCTGAAGGCGCAGCCCGACCGCACCCAGGCGCTGGAGGACATCTGCTGGACAGTGCTGAATCTGGACGAGTTCCTGTTCCAGCACTGAGCAACCCTGGCCGGCCAAGAGTTTCGCCCATCACTTCCCATCCAGCCCGCGCAGGTAGGCGAGGATGAGTTCGGGCAGGTCGTTGCTGTAGCCGCCTTCGAGCACGCTGACCACGGGCACACCCAAGGCGCGGAAGGACTGGCCGAGCCAGTGGTAGTCCTCCGCCTCCAGCGTTTCCTGCGCCAGCGGGTCGCGCGAGTAGGCGTCAAAACCCGCGCTCACCACCACCACCTCGGGTCGCTGCGCTTTCAAGGCGTCCAGGGCGCGCACGAACACCTTGCGGTATTCCTCACGCGGCGTGCGCGGGGCGACGGGATAGTTGAAGCAGTTGTCGCCGACGTCCTTCGTGCCGGTGCCCGGATAGCAGGGGTGCTGGTGAATGGAGTGGAAGAACGCGCCGGGCTTGCCGAGCAGGATGGCCTCGGTGCCGTTGCCGTGATGCACATCGAAGTCATAGACCGCCACGCGCTTCGCCCCGGTGGCGAGGGCTTCCAGCACCGTGATGGCCACTTGGTTCAAGTAGCAAAAACCCATCGCACGGGTGCTGGTGGCGTGGTGACCGGGCGGACGCAAGAGGCTGAAGGGCAGCCCGCCCTTGCGCGCCAGCGCGAGCGCGCGCAACCCGCCGCCGATGGAACGAAGGGCATGGTCGTGGATGCCGGGATGGTTCGGTGTGTCGCCGTCAAAGGCATCGGCCGCGGCCTTGATGCGCGCGAGGTGTTCCTTCGTGTGCGCGCGGAGGATGGTTTCCTCCGGCACGGCAGCGGGCTGGTCCCACTCCAGCTTGAGTTCCCGCTGGCTGCGGAGTTTCTCCAGCGTCTTCGTGATGCGCTGGGGCCGCTCCGGGTGGCCGGGCGAGTGGTAGTTGACGCAACGTTCGTCGGTGATGAGGTGCAGCGGCATGGGTTTGGGATACGGCAGGCGCGGCGGATTGGCAACGGGACGTTGTGCTTCGCAAAAGATCCGGGAAAAGTTTTTGACAAACCCCCGGTCGCTTCCTACCGTGCGCGCCGCACTGACTGGTTGGGGTCGTAGCTCAGTTGGTAGAGCACCACAATGGCATTGTGGGGGTCAGGAGTTCGAATCTCCTCGGCTCCACCAACCTCAGTGCGGGGTCGGCTGACACTCCTCCTGTCAGAGACCAGATCTTCGCCTCTCGCTTTCCCTTGTCGTCCTGCGTTACGACTAAGCTAATGCCCACCGTAGCCATCTGCGCGCACCTTGACGCGCCTGCGGCTGGTGCCATTATGCGGCGCGATTTCGTTTCGCTCCAAACCATGCCTACTTACGACTACGTCTGCGACAAGTGCGGTCTTCAGTTTGAACAGGTCCAGTCCATGAAGGATGCGGCGTTGACGGTCTGCCCCAAGGATCGCTGCGGGAAGAAGACTTGGGGCAAAGGCAAGGTGCGCCGGCAGTTGGGGGCCGGGGCCGGCCTCATTTTCAAGGGCACCGGCTTCTACATCACCGACTACCGGAGCGAAGGCTACAAGCAAGCGGCCAAGAAGGATGTGGCACCGACCGCCTCATCTTCGGGGGAGAGCAAGAGCAGCACGCCGGCGGCACCCGCCGCGACCGCCGCACCGACGAAGTCCGAGGCCAAACCGGCCAAAACCACCAAGGCTGCTTCCTGAGCGGCCAGCCCTTCCATGCGCCCGCTGGCTGACCGCCGCCCTGCCCCGCCGCTTCTGGCCGGGTTGTGGTTTGCAGCGTGGCTGATCGGGCTGCTTGCCGCGCAGGCGCAGCTGGCTCCATCCGCGATGCGCCTGCACCGCTACGAGAGCCGCACGCAGCAGTTCGTCGTCTTTGGCGCACTGCCGGGGACCGCTTTCGGCGCTACGGCCCTTTCACTCCTCGAGACCAACCACGTTCAAATCGAGCCCACCGTGCTCGTGTTGACGTGTGAGCGATTGAAGTTCGAACTGCTCAAGGAGCTTAACATGAGCGATGGCTGGACCGGACAGATCCACATCACTGTGCGCGGAGACATGCCGCCGGCCGAGGTGGTGGTGGTCGAATCCCAATGGTTCAGCAACGGCTGGCGGTATCGGATGGTCCTGCCCGGCCAGATGGAGCGCCCCCGGCTGGTGCGGGCTCTGACCCGCGCGTTGCTGCTGGAGCTGACCAACCGCCACAACCGCTCGCAGCGGCTGGCGGAGATCCCCTTGTGGCTGGAGGCGGGACTCGCCGCGCATCTGCTGGCCGTGCACGGCGAGACGCTGGTGGCGGAGAACCGCACTCGCCGGTCCAGCGATCAAGGCCTCGTGGCCGATGTCTTCCGTGACGCTCACCTGCGCTTGCAGGGCCATGAACTCACCGCGTTCAGCGACCTCACGCTGGCGCAGCCGGGACAGTTTACCGAGGAACAGTGGGAAGTGTTTCGCTGCATCAGCCAGTTGCTGGTGGCGGAATTGTTGCTGCTGCCGGAGGGCCGGGCCGGGCTGCGGGAGCTGCTGCGCCTGCTGCCGAGTTACTTGAACCCGCAACTTGCCTTTCTACGGGCATTTGAACCCCAGTTTCCTTCGATGCTCGAAGTGGAGAAGTGGTGGTCGGCGGCCTGGCTGAACTTCACCACGCGGGACCGCCATCTGCGACTGTCCTTCGACGCCTCACTCCGCCAGTTGGAGGAGATTCTGACCACGCCCATCGCGGTGCGCGTCGGCACCAACGCCATGCCCGGCCGCAAGGAGCTGCCCCTGCGCGAGCTGATCGCCAACACGGAATATCTCCGGCACCAACCCGCCGTCGCCCAGGCCACACTCCAGTTGCAACTGCTTCAGGTCAGCGCTCCCGGCGAGCTGACGCGGCTCATCGGTGACTATCGCCAGTCCCTACTCACCTACTTGAAGCGCCGGACCGAATTCTCCACCAGCTCTACCTCGAAGAGCGCGGACGCCAAGATTGCCGTCAAGGACGCGCTGCAGCAGCTGGATCTGCTGGATGTCATCCGGGAGGACTTTCAACGCGTTTCCCCGGCTGCGGTTCCGGCTCCGGTGGTTCCCGAGTGAATTCCTCACCGAAAGATTGCGCAATCCGTGGCGCGATTCCTAGACTCGCCTTCATGTTGTGCCTTCTCCGCCCCGGTTGTTTGCCCGCCGCCACAGAATTTCCGTCGCGCGGTTGAAATCAGATGTCCCCCGCCACCGCGCCTCTGGCGCCCTCCTCCGCTTCCGTGATCCCCACGCTCCCTGACTTTCAAGCCGCCGCCGCACGCCTTGCCGGCACGGCCCATCGCACACCGGTGCAAACCAGCTCCAGCCTTGATGCGCTGTCTGGAGCCACGCTGTTCTTCAAGTGCGAGAACTTCCAGAAAGGCGGGGCTTACAAATTTCGCGGCGCTTTCAACGCTCTGCGCGCCCTCCCAATCGAGCAGTCCACACGCGGAGTGGTGACGCATTCCTCGGGCAATCACGCCACCTGCCTCACGCTGGCGGCGCGTCTGCTCGGCGTGCCGGCTCACATTGTCCTGCCTCGCAATGCCCCGCGCATCAAGCAGCGCGCCGTCGCGGACTACGGCGGGCATGTCACGTTGTGCGAACCGACGCTGGCGGCGCGCCAAGCGGAAGCCAGCCGCATTCAAGCCGCCACAGGAGCCGCGTTCATCCATCCTTATGATGATTCACAGGTGATTGCGGGCCAGGGAACGATCGCACTGGAAATGCTCGAACAGGTTCCGAACCTGGAGGTCCTCATCGCCCCGGTCAGCGGGGGCGGACTGCTGAGCGGCCTTTGCCTTGCCGCCAAGGCGCTGGCGCCTCACGTCGAGGTATGGGGGGCGGAACCCGCGCTCGCGGACGATGCTTTCCGCTCGCTCCAGGAAGGCCGTTTGTTGCCCAATCTGAACCCCGCCACCATCGCGGACGGGCTCCGCGCCTCGCTCAGCGAACGCACCTTTGGCGTCATCCGGCAGCACGCTCGCGGCATTGTCACCGTCAGCGAGGAACAGATTCTTTCCACCATGCGCCTGGTCTGGGAGCGGATGAAATTGGTGGTGGAACCATCCGGAGTGGTTCCCCTGGCCGGCCTGCTGGCCCATGCTGAGAAGTTCCGAGGCCGCCGGGTGGGCATCATCCTCACCGGCGGGAACGTGGACTTGGACCGGCTCCCCTGGCAGCCGGCAATCGACTCCCAGCAGCGCGGTTGACGACCGGCCGGTCAGGGAGCAAACCTGACGGCGTGCAATCAACCCGGTTGGTCCTTGTTCTGGTGGCTTTGGTTTCGTTGCTGGCCCTGCGCTGCAACCACCAGAAGCCCCAAGTCACTTCGCCGCCGCCGCTCCGGCCTCCCGATCTGCTTGCCCAGCCGGCCATCCCGTCATCGCCCGAATTGCTCAAGGAAGTCGCCGACACCAAGGCCAAAGCCGAGCAGGGCGATCCCGCCGCCCAATGCAGCCTTGGCTGGGTTTACCACTATGGCATGGGCGTCCCGAAGGACTTGTCCGAAGCTGTCAAATGGTGGCGCAAGGCAGCTGATCAGAACCACGCGAAATCACAACTCAACCTCGGGGTCATGTATGACAATGGCCAAGGCGTGCCCAAGGACAACGCCGCAGCACTCCACTGGTATCGCAAGGCCGCAGAGCAAAACCAGCCGGTCGCCCAGCACATGCTGGGCACCATGTATCTCACCGGCCGCGCCGGCACGCAGGACGAGGCCGAGGCCTTCAAATGGTTTCAGCAGGCCGCCGGACAGAATCATCCGCGCTCCCAGCACGCCCTAGCCACCATGTATGCCGAAGGCCGTGCCACTCCGCGCGATGACGTCCGGGCCGCCCAGTGGTATCGCAAGGCGGCGGAGCAGAACCACGCCCCCGCCCAGCTCAGCCTTGGCGTGATGTATGACGCTGGTCGCGGCTTGCAGAAGGACGATACCGAGGCCGCTCGGTGGTTTCGCAAGGCGGCGGAACAGAACCTTGCGGTGGCCCAGCTCAATCTGGGCATCATGTATGACACCGGCCAGGGCGTAGCCAAGGATCTGATTCAGGCCCACGCCTGGCTTAATCTGGCCGGGGCCAACGGCGAGGAAAGCGCCTACGACCGGTTGGCCACAATCGAAAAAGAAATCACTCCCGAAGAGCGCACCGCCGCTCGAAAGCTGGCGCATGAACTCCTGGAACAGGCGACAAAAGCGCCCCGTGGCCCCGGACCTGCCACACCTAGCAAGTCCACTCCTTGAGCTGCCCCGCCCGTGTCTCGCGTCCCGTTGACGCTGCCAGACCGGACTGACAGGGTAGCCGCATGAAGCCACTGATTCCGCTGCTGGCATTGCTGCTTGCGCTCACGCCACTGTCCGTCGTCGTGGCGCAAGCCCCGCCAAATGAGGCGGAGCGCAAAGTATTCTTGGACTTCAAAGCCCGAGCTGAGAAAGGCGACGCCGGAGCCCAAGTCACCTTGGGGCGCTTCTACTCCATGGGCCAAGGGGTCGAGAAAGACGACGCGGCCGCCGTGCCATGGTATCGCAAAGCCGCGGAGCAAAACCACCCGGGCGCGCAATTCTGGCTGGGCTCTGTCTATTTCAACGGTCGCGGTGTCCCCAAAGACATGGTCGAAGGCGCGAAATGGTGGCTCAAGGCGGCAGAACAAAACGACACCGGCGGCCAATACAACATCGGGATGGCCTACGCCAACGGGCTTGGCGTCCCCAAAGACCTCGTCAAATCACATGCGTGGTGCACCGTCTCCGCCGCCAACAACAAGCCCACCACAGCCATCCTTGCCAAAATCGAAAAGCAGATGACGCCCGAACAACTGGCTGAGGCCGCCAGGCTCGCCCGTGAAATCACCGAACGGCTCGCCAAGTTGAAGAAGAACTAGGCCGCTACCGCTCGGCGTAAATTGCCGCCGGTGCAAGCAGGCCGCCGGTGCCAAGTTCGTTGACCATCTCCCGCGTGCAGAGCAAGGCGATGGTGTTCCCCTCCCCCGACCGGACGGCCCCGGTGATGTCGAACGAGAACGGCTGGCAATAGCCGCTGGCCGTCGCCGTGGTCTCGCCCTTCGCGTTCTGCCAGGGAATGTGCCGGCCATTCACGAACACCTTCACCCGCCCGTCGGTGGCTCCAACCCACAAGTAGATCTTTTTCCCTGCCGGCACGGCCGGCACCTTGGTCTGAAGTCGATACCAGGCGGAGCCCAT
>CAIPBN010000623.1 GCA_903863315.1 uncultured Verrucomicrobiota bacterium
AACACTCCCGCACCAGCGAGCAGGTGGCCGCCCAAATCCTCCGCGCCCACGCAACCCACGGTCTGGACGCGGTGATCTCCTACTGCTTCGCCCGGGACTTGCATCCGGACGCGGTGCGCCGCGTGCAGGCGGCCGGTGTGCCGTGGATCAATTTCTTCTGTGACAGCACGCACCGGTTCGAGGAAGTGGAGTCGCTGGCACGGGTGGTCTCGCTCAACTGGTTTGTGGAACACGCCGCCATCCCCCGCTACCGCGCGCTGGACGTGCCGTTTGTTTGCCTCCCGTATGCGTTCAACCCGGCGGAACTCCCCGACTGTGCCTGTCGCGAACCTGTCCGGTCGGCGGCCTTCATCGGCATGCCCACGGGTCCGCGTGTGAAGCAACTGGGGCAGTTGATCGCGGCCGGCAGCCAGTTGGAAATTCGCGGCCCCGGCTGGGACGACGGCTTTACAGACGGGTCTGCACGGCAGGCGATGCTGTTCCACGGGCTGGGCGACCATCTGCGGCGACAGGCGCAATGGCCCGTGGTCCGCGCCTGTGCGAACGGGCCGTTGAGCGACGCGGAACTGCCCGAATATCTGCGCGGCTGCCAGACGGTGCTGGGCTTGAATCAGGGCCTCGACCGGCACGGCCAGCAATTGAGCTACCTCAAGCTGCGCGATCTGGAATTCCCCGGCCACGGCTGCTGCTACTTGACTGAGCACAACGCCGATGTGGCCGCCGCCTTGGACGTGGGCCGCGAAGTGCTCACCTACCATTCACTCGAAGAAGCCGCCCAATGGCTCCGTGAACTGCCTCGTGAAACCCGCCGGGCAGCGGAGATCGGCCAGGCCGGCCGCCGCCGCGTGCTGGCGGAACACACCTGGGCCGCGCGCCTGCCACAGCTCGCCGCTGCCTGGTGAAACAGCGCGCATGACCGAAAGCGGTTGTATCAGCCCCGCTGAATCCGCTTAATTCTGGCCTGTTCCCGGCCCGAGCCGCGGTTTGTCCGGACATGACATCATATTTTTTACAGGCGGTGAGCGGGCGGATCTTTGCCACGGCCTCCAGCCTTGTCTGCGGACTGATTTCGTTGAAGCTGATCGGCCACCACCTGGCTCCGGAGATCTATGGGGCAGTGCTGGTGGCGATGCAGGTCACTGCGTTTCTACCCTTGTTGGATGGAGGAGTTCGCACGGTGAGCAATCGGCGGTTGCTCGCCCTGCCAGAGGCGGCGGCCAAGGTCCGGCTGGTGCGGTTCGGAGAAGTGTTCTATTCGCGGCTGGCACCGGTGGTCCTGACCGTGGCGATCCTGCTGATGGGCGCTTATGCGATGACGCCTGCGGGCCGGCTGGTGGACAGTCCGCTGGCATATTGGCTGGCGGTGGGGGTGACGGGGGCGCTGACGATGCTGGCGGGTGCCCAGGCGGCCCTGCTCGTCGGCTTGGGGCAGCAGACACGGTATTTCCTCGTGAACGGCGCGGCCGCGTGGTTGTCGGTGCTGGGGCTCTGGATGGGCTTGCGTCTCGGGGCGGGTGTGTGGGCGTTTCCACTGGCAGCGCTGGTCGTTTTGGCGGGCGGAATGCCGCTCACCATCTGGCTGATTCGCCGCTGTGTGCCGGACTTTCGCTGGTGGCGTTATCAGGCGGCGGCGGATTACCCGGCGCAATTGCAGGAACTGAAGCGTGATGCCTGGGACTGTTTTCGGAGCCAACTGGCCACGATGTTGTTGTTCACGGCTGACGTCGTCCTGGCGGGGCTGATCTGCGGGGCCACGAAGGAGGCGGCCATATACGGCGTGCTGGCGCGGCTGTTCGGAATTCTGCGCAGCCTGGCGCAGGCCACGGCGGAGGTGGTCTGGCCGATGATGGCACGTGATGCGGCCGGGACGCAGTCGCTCGCGGATTTCGTTCTGCGGGCAAATGCCTGGGTGTATGGGGCGACGCTGGGGGGCATGGGCTTGACGTTGGCACCGTTCATTGGCTGGTGGATGGGGGCGGAGTGGATGCCCGCCCCGGTGCTGATCGCGCTGCTGACAGCCCGTTTTTTGATTGCGGGCGTGTCGGCACCCGCAGCGTATTATTTGATTGGCCAGGGCAGCTTCCTGTCACTCGCCCAGCTCGTCGAACGTGAGCTGGTGGTGGCGGTGCTGCTGGCGGTGGTGGCGGGCCGCGCGTGGGGAGTTGAAGGCGTGGCGGCCGGGTTTTTGCTGGCAACGGTGGCGGGCACGCTAGGCCCCATCCTCGCACGGTATGCACGCTCGGTGGCGCGGTCACCCGGCAGCTTGGCGGGAGAGCTTTGGTGGCGGGCGCTGACCGGCCTGGCCGTCAGCCTCGGCGTCGCCGCGCTCTTGATGCCGCTGGCGGGGCGCGGTGTCTGGCTGGTTCTGGTTGGCGCGGTGGCGGCAGTGGCCGGCTTGGGCATGGGCAGTCTGGTGGCCTGGAGCCGCGTGAAAGCCCCGGTGGAGGGAGGATTGTCGTGGCCGCGCTTTCGCGCCATGCTGCGGGTGTTCTGACGGGCTGGTCCTGTTTGACTATGTTCAAAAGCCTCATCCGTTCTACGTTGTCCACCTTGGGCTGGCAGGCAAACCGCCTGAATCGGGGGCAGGTGATTCCCGTGGAGCTGCCGGAACCGGAAACGTATGCCGGCCCGGAGGATTTCAGCCGGCTGCACCGGCCCTGGCAGGGGGCTGGGTTTCTGAAGTGCCTCACGCCTGCAGTGCGGGCGAACACGATGCTTTCGCCGCAAAAATTGTATCTGCTGCGGAAGTTGTTCGTGAGCACGCTGGGCCTGCCGGGCGACGTATTCGAGGCCGGGGCCGGCAGCGGGGGTAGCGCGCGGCTGATGTTGGACAGCCTGCTCGCTCGCGGGGTGAAGAAACGGATGTGGGTGCTGGACACCTTTGCGGGTTATCCGGAGGCGGACGCGGCCAGAGATGGACAGCACGTCCGCCCGCAACAGTGCCAGTGCAACTCGGAGGCGGAAGTCACCGCCCTGCTCGCCAATCCAGCGGTCGAAGTGCGGGTTGTCGCCGGCCGGATTCCCGCGACGCTCGCCCAGGTATCCGCCACGTCGCTCTGCTTCGCACACATCGATGTGAACCTGCACCAGCCCACGCGCGCCGCCACCGAGTTCTGCTGGGACCGGCTCGTGCCCGGCGGCATCATGGTGTTCGATGATTATGGCTGGCCAGCCACCTTCGGAGCGCGCACGGCGATTGACGAGGTGTGCGCCGCGCGGGGCGCGGAGGTCATCTGTCTGCCCGAAACCACCCAGGCCTTTCTGATCAAGCGATGAAGGCCCCTGCCCCCCCCTCCTCCTCTCACGCGCTGGGTGAGGATCTGGCCCGCAAGGACTATCTGCGGGTCCGGCAGCAGCCCCGGTGGCGCGACGAAGATTACCTGCAGTTGAAAGATCTGCGCGACTGGATCGCCGCCTGCGCGACGGAAATGAGCGGGCAGGTGTTCGATTACGGCTGCGGCGGGGCTCCCTACGCGCCGTGGTTCGCCCATTGCGCGCAGTATGTGAAGGCGGACGTGACGCCGGGTGTGGCGGTGGATCGCCTGCTGACGCCCACCGGCCTGACCGAGGAGGCCACGGGAAGTTATGACTGGGTCCTGTCCACCCAAGTGCTGGAACATGTGCCCGACCCTGCGCTCTACCTGGCGGAGTGCCATCGTTTGCTGCGCCCGGGCGGTCGCCTGCTTCTCACCACCCATGGGCTGATTCAAGAGCACGGCTGCCCGCATGACTACCAGCGCTGGACCTGTCGCGGGCTGGAGGAACTGATCGGGCGCGGCGGTTTCCAGGTGATGTCGGCCGGCAAGCTGACCGCGGGCGTCCGGGCGGCGGTGCAGTTGACCCACCACGCCGTCGCGCATTTGCGGGCGGATGGCCGGCCGTTGCTGCACTACCCGCTGGCCGTGTTCCGGCACGGGTATCGCTGTTTGGTGATGCCGGTGCTGAACTGGTTTGCCGACCGGTTTGCCGCGCAAGCCCGGGTGCCGGGCTCGGACCCGGCGAGCCTTTACGTCGGGGTGTTTGTGCTTGCGCGGCGGCAGTGAGCGTATGCGCATCACCTTCCTCGCCCACTATCCCGGCCGGGGCGGCAGCAATGCGCTGC
This sequence comes from uncultured Verrucomicrobiota bacterium, assembly GCA_903863315.1. GTDB lineage: Bacteria > Verrucomicrobiota > Verrucomicrobiia > Limisphaerales > SXTU01 > SXTU01. The sequence continues at coordinate 4,103 of CAIPBN010000623.1, forward strand.
TCCGGCAACTGGCGGACTTCTTCCGCGCTGCCGGGCACGCGGTCGCAACGGTCGTGGGGCAGGACGATGCGGAGCCGGTGCTGACCAATTATGTGGTGGCCGGGGTGCCACCTGCCGCGCCTTGGCGGGAGCGGTTGCGCCGGCTGCAGGAGGCGATTGAGGCCACGCGGCCCGAAGTCGTGTATTCCTTTTCCGGCAAGGATGAGTTTGACGTGCTGCGGTTTCTTTCCTGTGTCCGGGTGCGGCATGTCTTCTCCCTGGAGCAGCACGCTTACGCCGACATGTTTCACTGGCTGCGGCAAGCGGGGGCCTTTCCGGAAGCGATCACCACGAGCACCCCGGACACGTTGGCGGAGGTGATGCCGTATCGGGCGGGCCAGACCGCAGGCTGGTGCGTGCCGTATTGGGTGGAGCCCGAATTTGAGCAGGCGTCGAGGAGTGCCGCTGACCCACGCGGCAAAGAGGGCATGCCGCTCGAAATATGTTTTGTCGGGCGGCTGGAGGCACAGCAAAAGCGGGCGCACTGGCTGCCGGAGATCGCGGCTGGCTGCGCGGCGGCAGGACGACCGCTCCAGTGGCATCTCTACGGCGATGGCCCGGCGCTGGCGGGGCTGCGATCAGCTTGGACCGCGGGCAACGTGCGCTTTCATGGCTGGCGTCCGGCAGCGGAGCTGGCGGCGGCACTGCCCCGGCATGACGTGCTTTTCCTCTGTTCACAATGGGAAGGACTGCCCTTGGCGATGGTGCAGGGAATGTTTTGCGGCCTCTCGTGTGTGGTGCCGGATCTGCCGGCGGGAATGCGGCACGCGCTGGCGGCTGGCGGCGGCTGGCTTTATGCGGCACGAACGCCGGCGGCGGCGGTTCAGGCGCTCCTGCGTGCCACGGCGGATCGCGGGGAATGCCAGCGGCGCGGGGCGGCGGCACGCGCCACCGCCGTGCGCGAGTTTAACTCGGTTCAAGCCCAGCGACAGTGGACCGAACTGATGACCGGGCTGGCCGGATTGAAACCCAATGGCCGCCGCGCCTCGCTGGCGGGAGCGCGACGCTTTCACGCCGTGCCCGTGCAGCAGGCCGTGTGGCGGAGGATGCTTGCGCTCGTTCGGCCTGGCAGGGAAAGGTATGACGCGTGATTACCTTCCTCGTCGTGGGCCGCAATGATGGTTACGGGGTGAACCTGCCCAAGCGGACGGCGGCCAGCCTGAATTACTTCGGCTCGCTCTGCGCGGACGCGGACGACGAAATCATCTACGTGGACTGCAACACCCCGGCCCCGGACGTGACGCTGGCCGAGGCCGTTGCCGACACGCTCACCCCGGAGACGCGCCGGCGGCTGAAGATTTACCGCATCAGCGGGGAGCAGATGCGGGCGGCGATTGGCGAGACGCCGCTGCCCTTTTCGGACGAGCTGTCCCGCAATGTCGGCATCCGCCGAAGCAACCCGCGCAACCCCTGGCTGCTCTCCACGAACTGTGACGTGCTCGTGCATCCGCTGGGCTCCCAATCCTTCGTGGATCTGCTGCGCGCGCTGCCTCCCCGCTTTTACCTGTGCCCGCGCATTGGCATTCCTCCCGCCCAGTGGCAGCGACTGGACCGCGCCAATGTCCCTCAATGGCAGGCTGTTTGTGACGCGGTGATCCGCGCCGGCGTGCGGCAGCCGCCTGAGAAGCCGCAGGCCTGG
>CAIPBN010000624.1 GCA_903863315.1 uncultured Verrucomicrobiota bacterium
GCTCACGGGCAGTGTTCGGTGATGGCGAAATTTAGCAACAGTGCAGCCCATCGTGTCCGTCCCTGTGCTGGATGTGGCCCGTCTCCGGTCAAGCGAATGAGTTGGTTCTGATTTGCTTTCATCGCGGAAAATCGGGCCAAACCCTTGAGACCATCTCAAATGCGGCGTCTATCTTGTCCCTCGTGCCAGCGGAAAAGCCTACTCCACGTTCCTGTTCCAACTTCTTCATTTCCTGCCCCAACTCCCCCAGAAGTTCCGAGCCAGTCGTCCATGCAACCTCATGGAGAAGGTAATGGATACGGCCAGCTTCATTCCTGAGACCGTCGTCTCGCAAAGAAGCGATGAGTTCCTCGAAGGGAACGTATGATATGACCGGAGCGCTCACGCGTGCGTTGACTGACCAGTTTTCAGCATTCAGTCAGAGACCGTCCGCGCCGCCCACTGAATACTGAAGGCTGAACACTGAATACTCGTTCCTTCAAGGGCCGACCAGTCCGCTGAGAAACCGCCCGGTATGGGACGCCTTGTTCTTGGCAATTTCCTCCGGCGTGCCCTCGCAAACCAAGTGACCGCCCGCATCGCCCGCCTCCGGGCCGAGGTCAATCACCCAGTCCGCTTCGGCGATGAGGTCGAGGTTGTGCTCGATGACGATGACGCTGTGGCCGGCGTCCACGAGGCGTTGCAGCACGGCGACCAGCCGCTGCACGTCGCTCATGTGCAGGCCGATGGTCGGCTCTTCGAGGATAAAGAGTTTCGCATTCCGCGCTTGCAGTTGCGGGTCCGGCAATGTGTCGGCAGATGTATCCTTCAACCCGCCGAGCAAATGCGTCACGAGCTTCACCCGCTGCGCCTCGCCACCGCTCAAGGTCGGGCTGGTCTGGCCGAGCTTGAGATAATCTAGGCCGGTGTCGCGCAGCGCTTCCAGCGGGCGGCGGATGCGCTTCTGCGCGGCAAAGAAGTCGAGCGCCTCCGCCACGCTAAGGTCGAGCACTTGCGCGATGTTCTTCCCGTTGAAGAGCACGTCGAGCGTCTCGGGGTTGAAGCGCAGGCCGTTGCAGACTTCGCAGCGCACGTAGGCGGGAGGAAGGAAGTTCATTTCCAACTTCACCTCGCCCGCGCCGTCACAGCCGGGGCAACGGCCCGCCGGGCTATTGAAGCTAAAGCGTCCCGGCCCATAGCCGCGCATCCGCGCCTCGGGCACTTGGGCGAACAGCGCGCGGATGTCATCGAAGAAGCCGACGTAGGTCGCAGGCGTCGAGCGGGGTGTGCGGCCGATGGGGGACTGGTCCACTTCGTAAACGGCGGAAAGCAGTTCCGCACAGGTGAGGCGGACGGGGGATGGGGTCTGGCGTCTGGCGTCTGGGGCGGAACGCCGAGCATTGCTCGGCTTGGCTAAGGCCGCTTCCACCGCTGGCAGCAAGCATTCGCGAATCAACGTGCTCTTGCCGCTGCCGCTCACGCCGGTAATGGCCACGAAACGGTTCAGCGGGAAGCGGATGGTGAGGTTTTTGAGGTTGTGAATGGCGGCATTGGCGAGCGTGAGCCAACGCGTGCCCTTGGAGTGCGGGGACTTGTCACCGCTTTCCGCAGGCGACTCGTCGCCGTCGGAGCCATCAGCGCGCACTTTTTTGGACGCGTGTCCGGGCTGGCGCAAGCCGTTAGCCGCTTTGCCTGCCTCACGCCTCCCAGCCTTCGACAGCGACAAGTCGCCTGCGGAAAGCGGCGAGAACGCGCCGCACTCCACAACTCGCCGCTCGCCGCGACTCGGATACTTCTTCGCTTCCTGCGCGCGGAGCTGCTGGCCGGTGATGCTCGCCTTGTTCCGCAGCAACTCCTTTAACGTCCCGCTGGCGATGACCTCTCCGCCCTGCACACCCGCACCGGGGCCGAGGTCAATCACCCAGTCCGCATGGCGCATCGTGTCCTCATCGTGCTCGACGACCAGCAGTGAGTTGCCGCGTGCCTGGAGCTTCTTCAGCGCGCCGAGGAGCAACGCGTTGTCGCGCGCGTGCAGACCGATGGTCGGCTCGTCGAGCACGTAGAGGACGCCGCTGAGGTTCGAGCCGAGCTGCGCCGCCAAGCGCATCCGCTGGGCTTCGCCGCCGGAAAGCGTCGGTGCGCTGCGGCCGAGCTGGAGATAGCCGAGGCCGACTTCGCTCAAGAACTTCAGCCGCTCGCGAATCTCCGGCAGAATGTCGCGCGCAATGTCGGCGTCGCGGCCCTCAGGTTTGAGAGTGGAGAAGTAAGCGAGCGCTGCGTCCACGTTCGCGGTGGAGAAGAAATCAATCGTCTGCCCGTAGGAGACGACGTGAGGAGTCTCTGACTTTTCCTTCGGCTTCGGACTCGCGGGGGATTTTGAAGTGAGACTCCTCACGTCGTCTCCTACGAGGAGGCGCACCGCGCGCACGACGGAATTCAGCCGCGCACCGTGGCACTCTGGGCATATTTCCCGCTCGTTCGCCCAGCTCCACCAGCTTTCCTCAACCGAGTCGGCGTTCGCGCC
>CAIPBN010000625.1 GCA_903863315.1 uncultured Verrucomicrobiota bacterium
GGCCGGGTTTGGCGAGGTTGTAGTCCTCCTTGGAGTTGTTCGAGCAGTAGTAGCCAGCCTCGCGGAGGAACTGCGGATACATCTTGAAGCCGCTGGGCAGCGACACCATGGAGCGCATGTGCTCGGCACCGGTGGACGGCGGATACAGGCCGCTGATCAGCGTGGTGCGGGCAGGCGCGCAGACGGGGGCACACGACCAGGCGAAGCGGTAGCGCAGGCCACGCGCGGCGAGGGAGTCCACGTTCGGCGTAGCTGCGTATTTGTCGCCATAGCAGCCCATCTGCGGACCATGGTCCTCGCTGGTAATCCAGAGGATGTTCGGCCGGTCGGCAGCGGCGGTGCTGAAGGTGGAGAGCTGCCAGCAGAAAGCCCAGAAGGCGACGAGCATCAGTCGGTGCGTCATGCGACGAAGGATGCGAACGCTGCGGCGAAAGTTACAAGCGCCGAGGCCGCCCGGGGTTGGCCACAAGCCGATGGCTACCGCGATGGCTGCCCGGAAACCGGTCGGCGGCCGTCTTGCGCGGTGGCAGCCCGATAGTCGGCCTGAGCCCGGAAGTATTCCGCCAACGCCTCGACCTCGGTGACCTGCGCATCGAAGGCAGCCTGTTCACGAAGCTGCAAGGCGAGGAGGTCCGTCGCCCCCCGGAGCAACCGTTCAGCCTCAGCCGCCTGGAGCTCGGCTGCCAAGCTCGCATTGAGCCGGGCCTGCTGGATCTGCTCGTGCGCCGCTCCGAGGGCAGAGGCGGCATCCCGCACCTCGGCGGCGATCCGATCCCGAGCGAAGCGCTCCTCCCGGACGAGCTGTTCCAATTGGGCATTGACCTCCACGACGCGACCCTTGGCCTCGCTGCGTTGCAGCGGAATGCGGAATTCCAATCCCAACTGCGTGTCCACTTCGCTTTTGTCCTTGTAGAGCTTGCGCCCCAAATCCTGGCTGACACTCACCCCGGCATCCAGTTGGGGCAGCAACTGGTTGCGCGCCAGCCGGAGATCCACGCCCAGCTTGTCCATGGCAAGCAGCAGGCGACGAGGTTCCGGCCGGGTGCTGACGGCCAGCCGGATGTCCTCCTCCAAGCCAACGGCATTGGGCGGCGGCGTGGGCGGAAATCCAGTCGGCAGCCGCTCGCGGCCCGCCAGCACGGGAAGATCTGACGCGTCCCGGTGAAACAAAGACAAGGCGATGGCTGCCGCCTCGAAACGGCGGCGCGCCTGCACGGCAGCCAAGCCGCGCGCAACGATCAGCCGCTCGTTGTCCTTGAGCGTGATGCGCGGAATCAGACCGGCGTTGACTTGGTTGGTGAGGGCCCCACCGCGGTCGTTCGCCAGTTGCAACAAATCCTCCGCCAGGCGGAGTCGCTGGCCCGCCGCCAGCCAGGCGTAATAGCCCACCGAGGCCGCCCTGATGAAATCAAGGTGCTGCCGCTGGATGAAAGGATCGGCCAGCTCCTGATCCAACCGCGCCTTGAGCACGGCGGCGCGCCGGCGGTCAATCGCACCATCCCGCAGCAGCGGGACACGGAAGCCCAGCCGGGGTTCACCGGCCCCTTGCGTTCGATCCTTGTCGTAATCCGGCAGCGAGCCGCCGCGCGTCAGCCGGTAGCCGCCAAAAATCGTGCTGCCCCACCAGCCGGTGAACTGCTCGAAACCAGTGTCCACCGTGGAAGAATCATAAAAGCCGCTGGGGTTGCTGAAGATGCGGGCAAAGACATTGAAGTCGAACGGCGCGCGGGCGCTTTGGAGACGGCCTGACGCCACATCGCGCTCAATGAGCGCGGCGAGCAGCGGCGGATACTGGTTTGTCACACCCGCCAGCACCTCCTCCAACCGCAACGGCGTGGTTTGGGCACCCGCCGGCAAGGTGCCGAGCAGCGTTATCCAAAGGACGCACCCCAAGGCGGCCAGACGAGCGGCGACTGTCATTTGCGTGGCTCCAGTTGTTCCTCGGTCAAAACGGGCGGAAAGCCGTTCATCTGCCGCCAAACCTCGAACCAGAGCGGCACTTGCTGCAGGAGCACCCAGCCGTTCACCCGCACGCCCTGCCGCAGCCACCGCGCGTCCGGCCAGGCGATTGTTTCAGTCCGGCCATCGGCCCGCTGCACCACATCGGGCTGCTCCGCCACGAGCACGCGGAACTTGCCCTTGCCGTTGTCAGTGGGGTCCACCAACACCACCTCACCACCGAAGGTCCCCCGGGCAACGCTTGGCCAGCCCACAAACTGCAGGGCGGGCCAGCCCTCGAACTGCAACCGCACCGAGCTCCCAGCGTGGATGACCTTGCCGGAGCCATCCACCTCACGAGGACTGACCAGGGGCATGTCCAGCCCGTTGAGCCACAATTCGGCCATGCGGGTCTCTGTCCTGGCAATGATGGTGCACAGCGGCGAACCGGCCCGCAGGTAGGTGCCCTCGGTGGCCTGCACCCGAAAAACAATTCCAGCCCGCGGGGCCGTGACCTTTTGCATCTGCGTCTGGCTGATCTGGATGTCCAGCGCCACCAGGGCCTGCTCGACGGTGGCCAGTTCGGCACGGGCGGAGTCGCGCTGCGCCGTGGTGCCGCTCATGGCGGCCCGCAGATCGACGGGGGTGCGTTCCAGCTCCGCCTGAGCGCGTTCCAGTTCGGCGGCCTGGCGGTCCCGCTCCAGCAACGCCAGCTCGTAATCCCGTTGCGAGGCCAGCCCGCGCTTATCCTCAAACAGCCCCTTGATGCGTTCCAATTGCTGGCGGGCGGTGTCGGCAGTGAACTTCGCCGCCGCCAGCCGCGTGCGCGCGGCGGCCACGGCCAGTGGCAGCGCCCGCTCCTGCTCGTTGAACTGGGCCTGCAAGGAGTCGATCCGCGTGCGGGTCGCATCGCGGCGGAGGAGCGCGGCCTCGCGTTGTCGTTGCAGGTTCGCCAGCAGGTTGGGGTCGTTGTCCATGAGCTCGAACAACACGTCGCCAGCGGCGACCACCTGGCCTTCCACCACCCGCGTCTTTTGCAGCCGGCCGGTGAGGGGAGCCTCCACGGTGACGCTGCGTTCCAACGGATCGTAGGCCACGATGCGACCGTTGCCGCTGATGAACTGCCGCCAAGGGAGAAACACAAGCCCAGCCACGGTCAGCACGAAGGCGAATGCCAGTCCACGACCGAACCACCGCACCCTCTTGCCGGAGCGCGCCATTTCCAAGGCCCGCAGCCCGGACCGGTGGTCGAGCATGGGCATGGCCGCGCCAGCCGTCGAAGGTGCGGATCCGGGGGATGAAGAATGCGAGTCGGTCACGGTGCTCATGCGGTCGGAGCTTTGGAGTGAGGCTGGTTGGACTGGCTGAGATGGCAGTCGCCCAGGTGGATGACCGAGTCACACTGCGACAGCATATCCGGATCCCGCGTCACCAGAATTGTCGTCCACGAACGCGCACCGCCGAACAGCAGTGCCTGCATGGCTGGCAGAAACTCGACATCCATGCCCTCCAAGGTCTCATCCACAAGCAACAGCCGTGGTCGGCCAACGATGGCCCGTGCCATCATCAGCAGGCTGCGGTGGGAGCTGGGGAGCGGTGCCCCACCCGGGGTGAGCCGAGTGTCCAGTCCGGCGGGCAGGTGCAGGAGCGTGTCCAGCAGACCCACCTGTTGCAGGGCCGCCTGAATATCCTGCAACGTCACGTCGGGCCGCCCCAAGCGGATGTTTTCCGAGATGGTCCCTCCCACCAATTCATGGCCGCGCACCAAGGCGACCTCCCGCCGCACCGCTTCCAGCCGCCATTGGCGCAAGTCCAGACCGTCCAGCAAAGTGGTCCCATCGCGCGGCTGCCGCAGCCCGGCCAGGATGTCCAGTAAAGTGCTCGCGCCATGCCCGGCGGCTCCCACGACGCCCACCCGCCCCCCGGAGGGGATGCGGCAGGAAAGATTGTTCAGCACCGGCCGTGACGGGTCATAGGCAAAGGTGACCTTGCGCAACTCGACCGCCAAACCCGCGCCCCCGGTCGTCCCGGGCGTCTCGCCCGTCTCGCGTTCCACCGGCAAGTCCACGAGATAGCCGAGCTTGTCCACCGCCGCGAGCGCGTCATACCAGCTTTCCAACTGCTTCCCCAGCTTGCCCAGGGCCGCGATGATGGCGGCCAGAATCAATTCGCTGGCCACCAACTGGCCCAGCGTCAGCTCCCCCCGCAGCACCAGCCACCCGCCTAGCGACAGCAACACCGCGCTGGCCACCGCCTGAATGATCAGGATGCCCGCCACCTGGCCCATCAGCACGCGGAAATGCGAACGGCGGGCGGACAGATAATTCTGCGCGAGGATGTCCGCACGCTGGCAGGCCAGCTCCGCCCCTCCACGCGTCCGGAACAGCAGTGGAAACATCACAATCTGTTCGAGCCAGCCCACCACCGCATGCTTGGCATAGGACTCCTGGATGCTGGTCCGCACCCCGCGCCGCGCGGGCAGCAGGACCACGCCCGCGATGAGCAGCAACAAGCCCAGCGCGAAGGACAACAGCATGGGATGATAAATGCCCAGCACCAGCAGGCCCATCAACGTGCTGAACAGCACGTTCACCCCGTCCAGCAGCAGGCTGGCCGCGCTCTTCTGCAGCACCACGACATCGAAAAACCGGTTGATCAGTTCCGGACCTTGCAGGCGATCCAGGGCCTCCATTTGCACCCGTGGCAGACGGAAGGCCAGATCCGCCGTCATGCGCACAAAGATGCGACATTGAATCTGCTCCATCACAATGGCCTGCGCCGCCCGGATCAACGCCCGCAGGCCCAGCAGTGCGAGCAAGGCCAGTGAGAGAATCACCAACGCCTGCACATACACCTGCTGCTCGCCGCCAAAGGCGATGCTGTTGACCACCGCATCCACCGCCAGGGGCGTTGCCAGATAAAGCCCGCCGGCGATGATCGAGAACATGATGATGCTCCCAATCTCCGCGCGCTCCGAGCGCAGCAGGGACATGAATCGGTAAAACGGCGAGGCATGGCCATGCTCCCCACCCGGCTCGGCTGCTTTGGGCTCGGTTGACATCATCTGGCTGTTTGAACCACCTCGCTGACGGCGGCGGACTGGCAGCGAGGCGGCGGGACGATAGTTGAAGAAATGTTCCTGTCAAATAGTGCGGGCGAACAGCTTGACAGATTCCAAAACTGTCCACCGGTCCCGCCCAGCAGACTTCCCGCGCGAAGCCACACAATTTCATCCTTTCCGCCGCGTCCGAATGCAGACATACTGTGCCCGGTTACCAACGACACTTCGATGGGACTCATCGCCAAAATCACCGGACTTATTCGCGGTCGCCGCGAGGCGCAAAAGCAGCAGACCAAGCGCGCCTATCTCCTGAGCCTTTACCTGGGCGAGGCCAACGGCAGCGAGGGACCGGACCGCGCCTTCCGTCCCAACCGGGAGCGCCAGCACGGGCGTGGCACCAAACGTCAGGGCTAGCCTGCCCTGTCCTGCATTGAGCAGGCTCGAAACCCAGGCAGGCACCCGGCTTGCGCTCGACTTCAGCGGTATTTCCAGACAGCCTAGCCACATGCACACCTCTCACCATCCCCCGCAGCACAACGGCTTCGTCCGCGAGGATCCTTGGCGCATTTTCCGCATCATGGCGGAGTTTGTGGACTCGTTTGAAACGCTGTCGCATTTGGAAGGCGCAGTCACCGTGTTCGGTTCCGCGCGCACCAAACCCAATGACCGCTACTACAAGGCGGCAGTGGAAATCGCGCACGGCCTGGCCAAGCACCGACTGGCCGTCATCACCGGCGGCGGTCCCGGCATCATGGAGGCAGCGAACCGCGGCGCGGCCGAGGCCAAGGGCAAATCCGTGGGCCTGAACATCGAACTGCCCTTCGAGCAAAAGGGCAACCGCTACGCCAACCTGCCCATCAACTTCCACTACTTCTTCTCGCGCAAGGTCTGCTTCGTGAAATACAGCATGGGCTTTGTTTACATGCCCGGCGGCTTCGGCACGCTCGACGAGTTCTACGAAGTCCTCACGCTGGTGCAGACGCACCGGATCTCGCGCTTCCCGCTGATCTGCTACGGCAAGGACTACTGGGGCGGCCTGTTCAAGTGGATGCGGGCCACCCTCGAAAAGGACGGTTACATCAGCCCCGGCGACCTCGACCTCGTCACCGTCACGGACAAGCCGCAGGAGGTCATTGAGCAAATTCTTGATTACAAACGCCGCGTCGGACCGCCGGACAGCGTGCCCGAGGCGTTTGCCTGATCCGCCGGTCCGGTCCTCATCCCCACAACTGCCGGTCCAGCGTGCGATACTGAATCGCCTCGCCCAAGTGCTCCGCCGTGATGTTTGAGCTGGCGGCCAGATCCGCGATGGTGCGGGCCACCTTCAGCACACGATCATGAGCGCGGGCGCTCAAGCCCATCTCGGACATGGCGTGCTTGAGCAGTTCGCTGGCGGCCTCGTCCAGCGCGCAGAACTCCTTCAGCTCGCGTGTGCCCATGCGGGCGTTGCACGTGACGCGCTTCCCGGTGAAGCGCTGTTGCTGAATGCGCCGCGCGGCGATGACGCGCTCACGAACCTGCGCGGAGGTTTCGCCCGGCTTGGCCGCCTGCATCTCACGGAACTTCACCTGCGGCACTTCGACGTGCAGGTCAATGCGGTCCAGCAACGGCCCAGAGATGCGCCCGAGGTAGTTTTGGATTTCGCGCGGTGAGGACTTCGACTCTCCGGGCATTTTCCCGTCTGGCGTCGGATTCATCGCCGCCACGAGCATGAACTGCGACGGGAAGGTCATCGTGCCCGCCGCGCGCGAGATGGTCACTTTGCCGTCCTCCAACGGCTGGCGCATGGTCTCCAGCACGGTGCGCTTGAACTCCGGCAACTCATCGAGAAACAGCACGCCATGGTGCGCCAGCGAGATTTCGCCGGGCGTCGGATTGATGTTGCCGCCCAGCAAACCGGCATCGGAAGCAGTATGGTGCGGACTGCGAAAAGGTCGTTGCGTGACGAGCGCCTGACCGGAGGCCAGCGCGCCGACGATGCTGTGAATCTTCGTCGTCTCCAGCGCCTCATCGAGCGTGAGCGGCGGGAGAATGGTAGGCAGCCGCTTGGCCAGCATGGATTTTCCCGTGCCTGGCGGACCGATCAGCAGCAGGTTGTGACCGCCGGCCGCGCCAATTTCGAGTGCTCGCTTCACCGACTCCTGTCCCTTCACGTCCGCCATGTCCACGAGCTCGTCCGGCGCGCACTCGAAGAGTTTTTCCAAGTCCACCTTCGCGGGCGCGACCCGCACCTCGCCTTCGAGGAAGCCCGCAGCCTCGCGCAAATTGCGGATGGGAATGACCTGCAAGCCCTGCACCACGGCGGCCTCGGCCGCGTTCTCCGCCGGCACCAGCACCCCGGCCCGGCCATCCTGCTTCGCCCGCAGCGCGATGGGCAGCACGCCCTTGACCGGACGCACGGCCCCCGTCAACGCCAGCTCTCCGACCATCGCGAAGTTGTCGAGCTGGTCGGTCTCGATCTGCTCGCTCGCGGCGAGCCAGCCCAGCGCGATGGGCAGGTCGAAGCTCGGCCCCTCCTTGCGCACATCAGCGGGCGCGAGGTTGATGGTGGTCTTGCCCATCGGGAACTTGAACGCCGAGTTCGTCATCGCCGTTGTGACTCGGTCGAGCGACTCCCGCACCGCAGCGTCGGGCAATCCCACCAGCGTGAATTTGGTGTCGCCCCAGCCGACGTTGACCTCCACCTCGACCGGATACGCCTCAATGCCCTGCACGGCCGCTGAACAGACCTTGGCTAACATGGGGCCAGTCTGCTGAAACAAGCCGGGCCATTCCAAGTGGAAACCTATGCCGCTTCAGTGCGCGTGCTTGAAGGCCGCGTGGTCCGCGCTGCCGCCGGACAGGATGTAGGCCAGCAGGTCGAGCACTTGCTCCTTGTCCAAAGAGTTCAGCAGCGCGGCGGGCATCAGCGAGAGCGCGGAGGCTTTGCGCGACTTGATGGCTGACTTGGCGACTTTCTGCATTTGATTTGCCGCGGGGCCGGTCTGGATGGTCACGCTATCCTTATCCTCGGCGAGAATGATGCCGGTGAGGGAATTCTCGTCGCCCAGCTCCAGCGTCACGTTGCGATACTTCTCCTCGATGGTCTTCGAGGGTTCGAGGATCTCCTGCAACACGAGCTTCGCGTCGCCTTGGTATTTCTTCACCACGTCGCTGAGGCTTGGGCCGAAGGCGACGCCTTCTTTGCCGAGCTGGTGGCACTGGGCGCAGGCGAGCGCGGTGAACTGCTGCTGGCCGCGCGTGAAGTTGCGGTGCTGGCCCACGCGCTTCAGGTCGTTGGCGAAGTCGGCCAGCCTCCACTCGGTGATTTTCGCGACCGGCTCGGGGTTCTGCGCGAGGAACTCAGCTAAATTCTCCGCGACGATGAGCACGCCGCGCATCACACGCCAGTGGCCGGGGAAGGTGCAGAGGTAGGGGTAGCGGCCCGGTTGGGCGGGCGCGGTGAAGTTCAGTTCGGCGCGGCCGTTGGGGTTCACGAGCGGAGTGGCGTGGAGGATTTTCTTGGAGGCGGGCAGGTATTGCTTGGCCAACGCGTCGGGCTGGGTGGCCATCTGGTCGGCGAGCGCGCCGATTTCCTCTTCCGCACCGGCGGCCACGAGCACGAGGTTGTGCTGCATCAAGTCGGGGTTTTCAAAAATGATGCGGACCTGCGCGCCGGGCTTGACGTGGAGCTGGCGCGGCGCGAACTGCATGAGGTTCGGCACGGCCTGCACACGGAGTGCATTGGCGTCAGCGGCATGAGCTTTGTCCCAGGCGGCGGCGAAGGTTTTCAAATCCGCGTCGTTGGTGGCGAGGCGCGCGCCGGTGATTGGCTGGCCAAGGAGGTCGAACAAGTGAACGGGCGGCATCGCGGCCTTGGCGCGGCGGAAAACGATTTCGATGCTGTTGAGGCCGCGTTGCAACTCGACCTGCACTTGTTGCTCGGAGCTCCACTGGCTGTCGGCGGTGAGGAGCTGCACGCCGTTGGCGAGGATGTCGAGGTAGCCGTGCTTCACGCTCAAGAGCGCGGTCTGGGCGGCGGCGGTCTCGACGAAGGTGCGGTAGGTCCGGGCTTTGATGGGGGAGGCTTTTGCTTTCTTTGGGTCGGCGGGAACCGGCGGAGTGCTCGGCTCGGTGACGTCGCGTTCGCCGAGGTAGAGCCATTGGCTGACGCGGGTCTCGGGCGCCACTTCCAGCACGGGCACCGAGCGGCCTTTGAGCGGTTTGGTCCCGCGCTTCAAGTCGGCGAGCATCTGCTGCACCGGCGCTCCGCCGGAGTTGATCCGGGCTAGAACTGATTCGAACTGCGGCTGCCGCACGCGCAGGTGCGCGACGACGTTGACCACGGCCATGCGCACGCGCGGGTGCGGGTCTTGCGCGGCAGCGGTGAGCCAGGGGAGCGCCTCGGGCAGGCGCTCAGCTTGGAAGCGAACCAATTGCACGGCGGCGGTGCGATAGAGCGGGTCCGGAGACCGCAGCAATTCGCCGAGCACAGCGGGGCGCACCGCTCCGTAGGCGTGCAGCACCCACAAGGCTTCCAACGCGGACTGGCTGAACGCGGGCTGGTTCCGCTCCCTCGCGGCCAGCCACGCATCGAGTGCAGGGACGACGA
>CAIPBN010000626.1 GCA_903863315.1 uncultured Verrucomicrobiota bacterium
ATCTCGCACCGGTTGGAGGATGTTCGTCCCGCAGGAGGGAAACCGCTGAAGCGGCTGGGGTCCGCACTAGCCCGCCCTCACTTGGAGCGAGCAGCTTCGCGGGCCTTGTTGAACCGCACCGCTCGTTCCTTTGCCTCTTCGATCTTCGCTGGCGTGAGTTTGGCGGACAGGGCGTTGCGGTCATACTCCGCAAACTGGTGCTTACCTTCCACGGCGAGGTGAAACCACTTGTAGGCTTCGACTTCGTCTTTCGTGAAAACTTTGCCATCACGAAACCCTCTTCCGAGTTCATGACAAGCACCAATCTCACCTTGGAACGCAGCCTTCATCAGCCACTGCAACGCCATATTCGCCGATTGCTTGCGCTTGGCCTGGTCCTCAGGTTTGCGGCTGAAGTTTGACAAGGCTTCCGAATAGTAGGTGCTACCTGTGCGATACTGGGCTTCAGCTATGCCGTTGGTGGCCGCTGCAAGATACCAGCGGAAGCTTTCCTTCAAATCCATGTGCACTTTCGATCCGATTTTTTGAAAGCTGTAGGCCTTTCCAAGCCAAAGCTGAGCCTTGGCGTCGCCGCTCTTGGCTTTGGCCAGAATCTCCTCGAACGGTGTGTCCTTGAGCAGGTCATCGGTGTCCGCTGCGACGGCGGCTGCGGCCGGCACCAGAAGGATGACAGCGACGAACAGCGCGTGGAAAGCCGAGGACTTCATAATGGGCCAGCAGCTATATCAGTTCACTTCCCCGTCTCATTCCACAGCACGCGCAGGTTCTTCGTGGCGCGGCCGGCGAGGATGAGGTCGGGCTTGCCGTCGCCGTTGAGGTCGGCGGTTTTCATGTCTTCGATGGCCACTTCTGGGCCGGAGAGCTCGGTCTTGCGCCATTGCTTGCCGTCCTTGTCCAGCGGGGTGAGGAGCCGCACGCCGGGCACGCCCTTGGGGTTCATCCCGCGCCAGCCAATCGCAATCTGGTCGCTGCCCGCGCCGAGGAAGTCCGCGACGGCGACGGCGTGGCCGTCCTTGAGCGTGTCGTCGAGGACGAGGCGGGGCCAGAGGCCCTTGTTCTTCGCGGGCTGGGTGTAAACGGCGCTGGTGGTGCCGTGCATCGGCTCGATGGTGGCGAGGAAACGCGTGCCGCCGGGGAGCTTGCCGTCGCGAACCTCGCCGGTCCACTGGTCGGAGATTTGTTTCTTCTTCCACTCGCCAGTGCTGCGGCCAAACCAAAAGACGCCTTCCTTCGCGCCGGTCACGAGTTCGTGCTCGGGGTCGGCGTCCCAGTTGATGGGGTGGAAGTTGTGGCTGGCGTGGGTGAAGTCGCTGACGAGCGAAAGCTTCCACGGGTCCTTGGGGTTCGCGGGCATGGTGTAGGCGAAGACTTTGCTGCCGTCGCCTTCGTTGTTCTTGTTCCCGCGCCCGTGCAGGGGCTTGACGATGAGGTCCCACTTGCCGGTCGGGGCCTTGACCCAGTGCATGCGGTGGACGGTCGGTTCGTGGTGGAGCTTGATGGCCTCCCACTTCTGCGTGCGGTCCTTGGGCGCGACGAGGTAGAAGACCGCGCCGCTCTTGGTCACGTCGGTGGTCTCGCCGGGGTTCCAGCCCGCGCCGACGGCGATCTCGCACTTGCCGTCGCCGTCAATGTCCTGCGCGGCGATGCAGACGTTGTCCTGCGGGGTGAGGTTCTCGGCGATGACGTGCTTCTTCCAAGTGGGGTTGTGATACCACTGGATGGTGTTCTTGTCGGCGAGGAGGATGTCGGGCTTGCCGTCGCCGTCCACGTCGGCGATGGCGATGCCGTAGCCGATGTTCACGGCGGTATCAATGTCCTGCGCGCGGAACTTGGGCTGCGGCGGCTCGGCGGCGAAGGCGCAAACGGAGGCGAGAACGAGGCAACTGAGCAACGGAGTTTTCATAGCGTGTGGGACCAGCGTAGCGCGAGGTGAGGGCGCTCCAAGGAGAAACTGTGGCGGCGGGCGTCCGCGCCTGCCGAAGAACCGGGCGTCGCGCCCGGTGGGGATGATGTTTGGTGGCACGAAAGACGTTCGTGCTGCCGTGGCTCAATTCCGGGCGGCAAGACGCCACCCGGCACCGCAGATTGCGGGCTTGCGGGCGGGGCGGGGCGCTGCGAGAAGAGGCAGCATGTTGCTGCGCTTGCTGCTCTGCTTGCTCCTGCTGGTCTCGCTTCGCGCCACCCCGGCTGCGCCCGCGTCTGCACGGGACCGCATCGTGGTGCTGGTGACGATTGATGGCTTCCCGGCGTGGGTGTGGGACGATCCCGCGCTGCCGATGCCCTTCCTGCGGCAACTGGCGCGCGAGGGCGCGACCGCGCAGGCGATGAAGATCGCCAACCCCGCCGTCACCTGGCCGAACCACACAACGCTGGTCACGGGCGTCCTGCCCGCGCGGCATGGCGTGCTGTTTAATGGCATGATGCTGCGCCAGGGCCCGGACAAGCCGCTCAAGCTGGAACCGTGGAAGGACAAGCTGGAACTCGTGCGCGTGCCGACGGTTTATGACCTCGCGTTCAAGGCCGGCCTCAAGACGGCGCACGTGGATTGGGTGCCGACGACGAATGCGGGGACGTTTCATTGGGAATTCGGCGAGCGGCCCAACCCGGCCAGCCCCATCGAGCGCGAGCTGCTGGCCAGCGGGCAGATGACCGAGCAGGAGATCCGCGAGTTCAACCAGCGCAACCCGCCGTGGCGCGATGTTTACTGGACGCGCGCGGGAATCCACATCGTGAAGCAGCACCGGCCGAACCTGCTGCTCTTCCACCTGCTGAACACCGACGCCGTCAACCACCGCTTCGGCCCGGGCAACCACGCCAGTCTCACGGCCTACGCTTTCGCCGACACGTGCCTGCGGGATCTGTTCACGGCGGTGGAGGCGGCGGGCTTCAAGGACAAGGCCACCTTCGTCATCACCACGGACCACGGTTTCAAGCAGGCCCGGCGCATCATCCGTCCGAACGTGGCTTTCCGGCAGGCGGGCTGGCTGCGCACGCAGGGCCCCAACATCAGCGCGTGCGATGCCGTGGCCAACACGCTCGGCGGCTCGGCGATGATCTTCGTGCCGGATGCGGCGAAGCGCGCGACGCTGCAGCCCCAGGTGAAGGCGTTGCTCGCCAAGCTGGAGGGGGTTGAACACGTCTTCGAGCCCAGCGAATACGCCGCCTTGGGCCTGCCGTTGCCGGAGCAGAACAACCAGATGGGGGATTTG